>CAKREL010000111.1 GCA_934317205.1 uncultured Eubacterium sp. | reverse complement strand
ATGTAATAGTCCGCACCAAGCTTGAATGCATCTTCGGTTACACGTTCCTGTCCAATTGCGCTGACCATGATAAAAGTTGGCGGCTTTTTCAAAGTTTTATCCTTCTTTACTTTGTCAATTACGCCCAGACCGTCTAATTTTGGCATTACAATATCCAATAAAACGACATCCGGCTCCTTTGTTTTAATCATTTCATACGCTTCTTCACCATTACATGCAGTTCCTACTACCTGTAATTCGTCATCTCGTGCCACAATATCTGACAACAGATGAACCATAAGTTCATTATCATCTGCAATTCCGACATTCAGCTTTTCCATATTTACCTCCTAATGATTCATTTTGCGAACAAATGCATTATAAACACTGGAAATCACATATCGTGTCGATAATTGTCAACAGAATGAAAATTCTGTTAAATTGTGTTTACATTTCCATATATTACTACACAATTCGTATATTTTCAATTTTATCTTTGTATAAATCAAATATACTATTGACAAGTATATTGTCATATGATTTAATATTCATATGAATACTTAATCATATATTCAACAATATATTTATCGGGAGGTAGTATATGCATAAAGAAAATGAAATAGATGAATTACATCATATGCATGATGAGAATCATTGTGACTGTGCCTGCGATCATGATCACGATGAATACGAACACTGTCACCATGGGCATCACCATGCACACGAGCATCACCATCATCAAAATGGCGATAACTGTGATTGTGGTTGCTGTGATGAAGACGATGAGTGCAGTTGCCATGAACCCCACCATCACAAGTCTCATATAGAACGTATCAATACCGGAAACAGCAAAATCTATATCCTGCAAAACCTCGGTTGTGCACACTGTGCAGCTAAAATGGAAGAAAAGATCAATGAAATTCCAGGTGTTACTGCTGCTTCGATTACCTATACAACGAAACAGTTGCGCCTCTCAGCCACTGATCCGGACAAATATTTATCAGAAGTCCAGAAAATCTGTGCTTCCATCGAATCAGAAGTAAAAGTCGTTGCACGTGATCAGTTGGAAAAAGCAAAAAAATCAGATTCTTCAGATACTAATTTCCACGACGAGGATAGCAATGAAAAAAGAGAACTTGGATGTATTATCTCCGGTGCAATTCTTTTTGCAATCGGTGTTATTTTAAATCACACCATTGACAATACGCTTGCCATCTTTATCATTTTTGCCATTGCATACATCATTCTCGGAGGCGAAATTCTAGTGAAAGCTGCTAAGAATATCTTGCACGGACAGATATTTGATGAAAACTTCCTCATGAGTGTAGCAACCCTTGCAGCTTTTGCAATCCGTGATTTTCCGGAAGCAGTCGGTGTTATGCTCTTCTATCGTATCGGTGAATTTTTTGAAGATAAGGCCGTTGAACGTAGCCGAGGTCAGATTATGGATGCCATTGACATGCGTCCGGAAGTTGTAAACCTTGTATCGGGTTATGACACGACTGTAATTCCTGCCAAAGATGCCAAAGTCGGTGATATCCTACTGATTCGCCCGGGTGACAGAATCCCGCTGGATGGTGTGATCACCGAAGGTGAAAGCCGTCTGGACACTTCCCCAATCACTGGTGAACCAGTTCCGGTTGGTGTATCTGCTGGTGATGAAATTACTTCCGGTTGTGTCAATACTTCCAGTCAGTTAAAAATGCGCGTTGAAAAACCATTGTCTGAATCTATGGTTTCCCGCATCTTGGAATCTATGGAAAATGCTGCCGCCAGCAAACCAAAACTTGATCGTTTTATCACGCGATTTGCAAAAGTATATACTCCTTGTGTCGTGCTTGCAGCAGTTATCATTGCCATTCTTCCATCCATTATAAGCGGAAACTGGAATTACTGGATCTATACAGCGATTTCCTTCCTTGTAATGAGTTGTCCTTGTGCTCTCGTACTGAGTGTACCGCTGGCTTTCTTCTCCGGTATCGGTGCCGGTTCCAAAAAAGGTATTCTGTTTAAAGGCGGCCTTTCCATGGAAACCTTGAGTAAGCTTGGTGCTGTTGTTATGGATAAAACAGGAACAATTACAGAAGGAAACTTCAAATTACAGCAAATTGTTTCCACAGTTTCGCTCTCTGAAGACGAATTGCTTGCACTCTGTGCCGGATGTGAGCAGCATTCCACACATCCAATTGCTGTCAGCATTGTTGCTGCTGCAAAAGAAAAAGGACTTGATATCATTGATCCAGCAAACCTTTCTGAAATTGCAGGCTTTGGCATCGTAGCCGAAACGACATATGGTACTGTATTATGTGGAAATCACAAATTAATGGATAAATATCAGATTGCAATGCCGGATCTTTCCACTGCTTCTTACGGTTCAGAAGTATTTCTGACCATAAATGATACATTCGCCGGCTACATGGTAATTGCTGATACCATCAAATCTGATGCAGTTTCTGCCATCTGTCAGTTAAAAAGACTTGGTCTGCACTCTGTTATGCTCACCGGTGATTCCCAATCTGGTGCAGATGCTGTCGCTTCCGCAACTGGAATTGATGAAGTACATGCAAAGCTATTACCAGAAGAAAAATTAGCAGAACTTGGAAAAATCCGCAACAAATACGGTTCTGTTATGTTTGTAGGTGATGGTATCAATGATGCTCCTGTACTGGCTGGTGCCGATGTCGGTGCTGCAATGGGAAGCGGTGCTGACGCTGCTATTGAAGCTGCTGATGTCGTATTTATGACATCTTACACGGAAGCCATTCCTCAATCCATTTCTATCTCAAAAGCAACGAACCGGATTGCAATCCAAAACGTTGTATTTGCACTGGTTATCAAGATTGCTGTCATGATTCTCGGACTGACCGGGCATGCAAATATGTGGATGGCTGTTTTTGCAGACACAGGTGTTGCTATGATCTGCGTATTAAATTCTATCCGTGCACTGTATATAAAAATAAAGTAAATTACTAAAATTTGACTTACCTTTCATTTTACGTTAAAATATTATGTAAGAAACTGTGCTGATATCGCACGATCGGATTTTGATATCAGCACGTTTCTTGTCTGTACAATTTTTTTGTATGAAAATAATTTCGATTTGGAGGATACAATACAATGGGGATAGCAAATATAAATGATTCCAACTATGATGAAATTTTATATCAGCTCGCTGATTTATTCAAAGTATTTGGAGACCCAACCAGGATACGTATTTTATCAGTTCTTTCCAAACAGGAATTATGTGTGCAGGACATTGCAGATGCATTGTCCATGACGCAGAGTGCTATATCACACCAGCTCCGGATTTTAAAGCAATCCGCACTGGTCAAATTTCGGCGTGACGGTAAAACCATCTACTACTCTCTAGCCGATGATCATGTGGCAACCATCATGGCTCAGGGTCTGGAACATGTTTGTGAATAGCATCGTAAGATGAAAGGATAATTAATTATGAAAGCAAAAGCATTGCAAAGACGTAACTCGTTTCTGCTTGTTCTGGCAGCTTTTATCTGGGGAATTGCATTTGTCGCACAGAGCGAAGGCGGCAAATATGGGCCTTATACATTCAACGGTATCCGTTTCTTACTAGGTGCCGCTGTACTATGCCCGGTTATTTTACTTGCAAACAGAAAAAGCGGTGCTTCAGGTAAAGCATCTTCCCCAGAGCAGAAAAAAGCTTTACTGATCGGTGGTATTTTCTGTGGAATCATTCTCGGTTTTGCCAGCACTTTACAACAACTGGCACTCTTTTATGGTTCTACCGCCGGAAAAGCCGGTTTTTTAACAACTTGCTATATTTTGATCGTACCGATCATCGGTCTGTTTTTTGGAAAAAAATGTGGATGGAACATCTGGATCGGCATCGTACTGACACTGATAGGGCTCTATTTACTGTGTATGAAAGGTTCCTTTACCTTGCAACTACCTGATTTACTCCTGTTGCTTTGTGCTCTTGGTTTTTCTTTGCACATTTTATGCGTGGATCATTTTTCACCATTGGTAGATGGAATCAAATTGTCCTGTGTACAGTTTCTTGTAGCTGGTATTGTTTCGCTGATTCCTGCATTTTTTGTTGACATGCAGCATTCTTTTGCAAACGTACCATCTATGCTGTCGACATTTGCCGCTCCAACAGCACTGATTTCTCTGCTTTATGCCGGAATTCTCTCTTCTGGAGCCGGTTATACACTACAAGTAGTCGGTCAAAAAGGGTTAAATCCAACGGTTGCATCACTACTGATGAGTCTGGAATCCGTATTTTCCGTCCTCGGTGGATGGGTTATCCTGCATGAGAGGATGAATGGTCGTGAATTATTTGGCTGTGTACTTATTTTTATTGCAGTCATCTTAGCTCAGATTCCATTGGAAGCTTTCCAGCGAAAATCTTCTAGCTGAGAATTTAAACTTTTGTACTTAAAATGCTCCCAGGATTCTTTTATTTATAAGAAACTGGGAGCAAATTATTTTATAAGGAGACAATTTTTATGGAAAAGGATACACGTACAGAATTCGAAAAAATGGAAGCATGTGAAATGTTCTGGAACAGCGACAAAAAAATCGGTGAATTAAAAAAGCATGCCCGCAGACTTGCTGACCGTTTTAATGCAACAACGGAAGATGAAACTGAGCTTCGTCTCACTCTTCTAAAAGAACTTTTCGGTGACTGTGATAATGATATCTTTATCAAACCCCCATTCCACTGCGATTTTGGCTTTCATATCCATGTTGGCAAAAACTTCTTTGCAAATTTCCAATGTGTAATGCTAGATGCTGCTCCGATTACCATTGGAGATAATTGTCTGATGGGACCGCAAACCTGTCTCTATACGGTCAGCCATCCCATGGATTCCAAGACACGGGTAGAAAACTATGTATATGGAAAACCGATTACCATCGGGGATAATGTGTGGTTTGGTGGAAACTGTATTGTCCTTCCAGGTGTAACGATTGGAAATAATGTAGTTGTCGGTGCCGGATCTGTTGTGACCAAAGATATTCCGGATAATGCGGTTGTTGTTGGAAATCCGGCCAAAATCATCCGTTACACCACATAAATTCTTGTCTGTATTTTGACTAAAAATTTAATACGATAAAAACGAAAACTTAGGGTTTTACAATCAGATCCGCCTGTGTCATTTTTTCGGCAATGACATACATATTCGTCACTTCGCCGACCTTAAGTTTGTCAGCTAATCCATAATGATTCAGACAGGTTCCGCAAGTCAGGATCTCTACTCCCTGCGCTTCTAATGATTTTAAATCTTCCAATGATGGTGATTCCTCGCAGGAAATTTTTGCACCACCATTATACAATAATATGGTTGTTGGCAGTTCTTCCTGCTGACTTATTGCATAGATAAATCCTTTCATCAGGATTGAGCCAAGTTCATCATCTCCATTTCCCATTGTAGATGATGATAATACCACAACCGTATTCTTCTTTCTTGCATCTGGATAACAGACAGTCTGCTCTTCTTCTGCAGATTCAGCCGGTTCTGTTACTGCTGAAGTTCCATCTGCCAAAATCGTCATGACAACTTCATACTGTCCCTCTCCAAGTTTCTGGGATTTTACTCCATACCCCTTCTGGTTTGCCATCTTGGTCAGATTCTGTACTGCGATTTCATTGTCAACCAGTGTCATTACCTCTCCACTGCCATTTAATTCCTTGATGGCATTTTTTGTTTTTACTACCGGGATTGGGCAGGTATCTCCCATTGCGTCTACTTTGATCATTTTCTTTTCCTCCATATCAACACATTTTGCATTTTTGATCCGCTTACGATGATATTGCCGTTGGTAAAATTATAAAGATACACATATCTTGCAACAATAATACCAAAGACATACTTAATATCACATAGTTACTGTAATTTCCACATCGCTTTTTTCGATAATTTCACCAACAATCGCTGCTGGAAGTCCTGCTTCCTGCAATTCTTTTTCCAACGATTCTGCCTGCGTGGCATCCACAGCTACCAACAGTCCTCCGGATGTCTGAGGATCATATAAGACTTCCTCCATGGCAAACGGCACATTTTTGAATTTCACATAATCCTGCACATGATTTCGATTACGCTGTCCTGCTGCTGTCAGTAAAAATTCATCTGCATAATCCAATGCTTCTGCAAATACCGGTACCTGACTTCCATTGATCTGGCAACTTAGAATTCCATCCATCATCTCATGTAAATGACCCAGAAAACTGAATCCTGTCACATCCGTGCAGGCATGAATATCATAACTTTTACAGATCATTGCCGCATATTTATTTAATGTTGTCATGGATGTGATAGCTGCTTCCATAGCCTCCGGGGAAGCCTCCTGTACACGATTTGCCGTACAGATAATACCAACTCCAAGTTTCTTTGTCAAAATAAGCTTATCCCCTGTTTTACCGCCATTATTCGGATAAATCCGATCTGGATGCACAATTCCTGTCACCGAAAGACCATATTTTACATCCGAATCATTGATGGAATGTCCACCAGCCAGTGTTCCGCCAGCTTCAATTACTTTCTCAGAACCACCGCGCATGATCTCTCCTAAAATATTCAGATCCATCTGTTCCGGAAAGCAGACAATATTCAAGGCTGTCTTTACCTCACCACCCATGGCATAGATATCACTCAGGGCATTGGTTGCCGCAATTTTACCAAATGTATATGGATCTTCCACCAT
>CAKREL010000110.1 GCA_934317205.1 uncultured Eubacterium sp. | reverse complement strand
ACCATCCCAAGTACAATTGCTGATGCAAAAGATTTTTTCAGCTGTTCCCATTTTTTTGCACCAAAATACATGGCCGTAATCAGAGAAAATCCCAGCGTCAGACCATTTAAAAATCCAGTCATCAGCGTATGTAACGTGGATACGGAACCTACGGCTGCCAATGCTTCTGTCCCAAGCGTACTTCCTACGATTTTTGTATCTACCAGACTGTATAACAGCTGAAACACATTTCCCCAGAAAATCGGGATGGAAAACAACAGAATCTGTTTCCACGGTGTTCCTTCTGTCAGAGTTTTCGTTTTACTCATTTATCATGACTCCTTTCTCACATTGTCGTCCTCTATGTGAAATAACTTCATATCTTCGGCAAAATTGGTAATTCATTTTATTAAAAAATGTCCATTACCTTTATTCCTCATATTTTTAACTTTACTGTAACCTTAGCAAGTATAAAGATTTATTGGACGAATTGCAAGTGAAATGTTACACTGATACATGGTGTCCAGTTGATGAGCATTTCTTTTTATAAAGCGGACATTCGCAATCCGTTTTTCACTACTTGCTCATGAACGCACAGGAGACTTGGTGCGTGATTCTGGACAAAATGATGTAGTGTATACAATCTACAAGGGGATAAGACAATGAATAAACAGAAAAACAAATATTACTACCTGAAAGGTATCAAGAATGGTATGCCGATCTGTCTCGGCTATCTGGCAGTTTCCTTTACACTTGGAATCACTGCACGAAACGCCGGTATGACTGCCTGGCAGGCCATGCTGACGAGTCTTGCCTGTAATGCTTCCGCCGGACAATATGCAGGATTTACAGTTATCGCTGCCGGCGGGACTTATTTTGAAATGATTTTGATGGAACTTGTGGCAAACGCACGGTATCTGCTGATGTCATGTTCCTTAAGCCAGAAGTTCTCTTCAGAAACAGGACTGCTGCACCGTATGCTGGTAGGATATGATGTCACTGATGAAATTTTCGGTGTCGCAGTATCAGAATCCGGAAAACTGAATCCGTTTTACAATTACGGTATGATGACCGTGGCTATTCCAGGCTGGAGCCTTGGAACCTTTTTCGGTGTCATTATGGGAAACATCCTCCCGGCAAATATCGTAAGTGCTTTAAGCGTCGGATTGTATGGCATGTTTCTTGCTATTATCATTCCACCTGCACGAAAAAACAAAATTATTGCCGCTCTGGTCACCATTTCTATGGTTTCCAGTTACATATTCTCCCGTTTGCCGGTGATTTCCAACATCTCATCCGGTATACGCACCATTATTCTGACCGTAGCTATTGCAGGTATCGCAGCGGTACTGTTCCCGGTAAAGGAGGAAAACGAACATGCAGCATAACATTTATATTTACATTCTGGTCATGTTTGCCGTGACCTACCTGATCCGTGTCCTGCCACTAACACTGATCCGTAAGGAAATTAAAAATAAAACCATTCGGTCGTTTCTATACTATGTGCCATATGTCACACTGGCAGTTATGACATTTCCGGCAATCATGGAAGCGACAAACAGCCCGGTTGCAGGACTTGCGGCACTGATCGTGGGGATCATACTTGCATGGTGCGGCCGGAGTCTGTTCCAGGTGGCGGTATTATCCTGTGTCGTGGTGTTCGTGCTTGAATTATTTTTGTAAATTTAATTTTATTAATACGAAAACTACATTTTACAGTTTGCAAGAAATGTGGCTGAATATTTCACGGCAAAAATTAAGGACTCAGGCTATTTTTTCTTGACCAGCGATTATTAGCGGGCAAGACAAAATAGCCTGAGTCCTTTTCACAACTTATATTTTCAACACATCAAGAAACTATAAAAGCTCCTCTGCCATAGCATCGAGTTCTTTCTCGTTTTCTTCACTTAAGGAAGACATGATTTTTACAGAATGCTCAAGCCATGTGATTTCTTTGCTCTTCTCAAACATGCCAGTCATCACACGTGCAGCTGTCGGAGCCCAGGAACCATTCTCAATGAGACCAATGGTACGTTTCTGGTAATTACGCTCTGTCAGATGCTCAATAAATGTCTTCATGAATGGGAATACATCTGCATTGTAAGTTACACTGGCCAGAACCAATTTTCCGTAACGGAATGCATCTTCTACTGCCTCTGCCATGTCCTCACGGGCAAGATCACATACAACTACCTTCGGGCATCCTTTTGCTTTCAGCTTCTCAGCCAGCAGCTCTGCTGCTTTTTTTGTATGTCCGTAGACAGATGCATATGCGATCATGACACCTTCTGATTCTACGCCATAAGAAGACCAGATGTTGTACTTCTCAATATAATGTCCGAGATTTTCGCTCAGAACCGGTCCATGTAACGGGCAGATGATCTGGATATCTAAAGTTGCAGCTACTTTCAGCAGGTTCTGTACCTGTGCACCGTATTTTCCAACGATTCCGATATAGTAACGACGTGCTTCACAATCCCAGTCTTCTTCGACATCTAATGCACCGAATTTTCCAAATCCGTCTGCGGAGAACAGAACTTTATCTGTGCTGTCATATGTTACCATAACTTCCGGCCAGTGAACCATCGGTGCAAATACAAATGTCAGCTCATGTTTTCCAAGGTTTAATGTCTCACCATTTTTTACTTCTACTGTTTTTCCATCAAGGTTCAGTCCACGGAAGAAGTTTTTCATCATAGTAAATGTCTTTGCATTTCCAACGATCTTGGCATTCGGGTATTTCTCTGCAAATACTTCAATATTTGCTGCATGATCCGGCTCCATATGCTGAACAATCAGATAATCCGGTGTCGCGCCATCCAACGCTTTCTCAAGATTTGCCAGCCATTCCTCACCGAAATTGCCATCTACGGTATCCATAACGGCGATTTTTTCATCACGGATTACATAAGAATTGTATGCCATTCCGTTCGGAACGATATACTGTCCTTCAAACAGATCCACTTCGTGATCATTTACGCCTACATAAATAATGTCCTCTGTAATTTTCATTGCAATACACTCCATATAATTTTACTGATTTATTTAATGGATTTTCCTATGATAATCATAGGAATTAGTCCAAGCTACTACAAGTTGCTCCTCACATTATAGTCAGAAATACATATAAACGCAACCCATACTGCTTCTGTTTATAATCCTGTGCATAAATCAGTTTACTACAATACTCTTTCCTGAAGTTCTCCAATCCACCGGCGGCTATATCAGATGGAAAACATCTTACATCTAATGCACTAATTCCTGTTCTGAGAACAGCTGTTTTACAATTAGTTTATAATCAGTCAGATGCTGTGCCTTCCGGATCTTTTTCTCATATTTCTCCGTATTGGTAAATGACCATGCCAGGTAAAACCATAGTTCTTTCATTTTAAAAAGTACATTTCGCTCCCCGGACATTTCCTGCGTATAATCTGCAAGCAAACGCTCGTGGAACTCCCAGAGACGGGCTTTTGAAAGTGCTTCCGTCCCCCTGATTTCACCAAACAATGCCGGATTTGCCAGCACTCCACGTCCAAGCATTATGCCGGATAAATCCATTCCATCTTTTTTCACAGGCACACGACTTTCAGATAACGGATTGAAACTGTTTTCTTCCGTAAAATTTTTCTGTACATTTTCCGCATCTGATATCTGCTTTAATACCTGCTCATACTTGTCTTTGTTAAAAACATCCCCATTGTATACAACAGGATTTTTGGATTTTGACAATGCTTCCAGAAAACTTTCCATCCTCGGTGTGTATTTGTAGTAATCCGTCTGTACTCTTGGATGAATGATCAGTTCTGTCACCGGGAATTTGTTATATATTTCCAACAAATGTTCAAATTCTTCTGCATCTTCCATTCCAAGACGCGTTTTTAAGGACAAGCGGATATTCAACTTGCTGTATACTTCCTCCAGAAACTGCTCCAGCGCATCCGGTTTTGCCAGAAATCCTGCGCCCCGGTATTTTGTCACCACTGTACGGGACGGACAGCCCAGATTCAGATTGATTTCTTTGTACCCAAGCTGTTCCAACTCCTGTGCCGCTTTCAGAAAAATCTCCGCGTTATTTGCCATCACCTGCGGAACCAATATGATTCCTTCGTTATGTTCCGGCGCAATATCCTTATATTCCTTCGGACTGATGCTGCGGTTCTGATTCGGTGCCAGAAACGGTGAAAAATATTTATCTGCTTTTTCAAAATAGTCTGCCTGTGCATTTCGGTAAATATATCCGCCAATTCCCTCCAGCGGTGCAAAATATAAGTTCATACTATCGTTTTTCCTTCGTTTATTTTAAATCTGATATACTTTTGTCTCGTACGGCTCCAATGCGATCTCGCCTTCGCTGTCTGCGGTTGTATACAGATCTGTCATCCGCGTTTTTAGGGTGATGTTCTGTTTTTCACTACTATAATTCAGTACAAAAATATACTTCGCATCGTTTTTCTCACGCACTGCGATCTCGCAGTCAGCCGGCAGCTCGATCAGCTCTTTCCATGGATTGATCACACCGGTATAAGTCAGAAATTCTGTCACATTCTGACGGGTAAATGTGCCGCCAAAGTGCAGTGTATAACCCTGCTGTGTGTTGGTGCGGATCAGCGCCGGACGCCCTGCATAATAGTTTGAAGTGTATTTGGCAAGCACTTCCACATTGTCTCCTGCTGCAGCCAGAATGTCGTTAAAAATACCTGTCTCAATTTCTTTTCCATTCCAATCCATGGATACAGGATCATCTGCCGGTCCCACAAAGGTAAATTCTTTGACATCGGTATGACTTACATTTGTCAGCAGACCCGGCATTGGCTCCATCACGCAGTGACCATGCTTGTCTTTCTGTCCTGTACGGGCTCCGATAATCAGTTTTCCACCTGCTTTTACATACTCTTTCAGCACTTTCGCACGTTTTTTCGTCAGGATCAATGGATGCGGATAAATTAATACCGGATATTTTTTCAGTTCTTCCAGATCGGTACTGTCTTTTAAATAGAAGATATCCATCGGTGTGTGACTGAGCTGTGCTGCCACAAATATCTCTTTTTCACTCTTTTTCATCAGACGCTCATGCCATACATCCAGCTGTGCATCCCACACGTTGTCATAATCTTTGACCAGTGCAAATACAGCTTTATATTCTGCACCTGTCACGCCTTCAATCGCCTGCACGCGATGCCAGATACGGTTTACTTCTGCCAGTTTGCGGTTATAGCGATTATCATAATCTAAAATTCCATGCCAGTAAATCTCAGTTCCTACGGTAGCGGTACGCCAACGGAAGAAGCTGACATAATCAGCACCGTGTGCAATACTCTGCATCGTCCACAAAGTCATCTGTCCCGGTTTCGGAGCCGGTGCTTCCATCCGTGTATTCCAGCCATTTGCGCCGGACTGCTGCTCCATAATGCCAAAATGCGGGCAGATGGAACGTACTTCCGACAGGTTTTTACTCCATTTTCGATCGTTAAGATCGTCGGAATGCTTCGGATCTTCAATCAGGCAATATGCAAAATTTGGGTAAGAATCATAGGTCAATACATCCAGACAGTCATCTTCCATCTTGTGGTTGTCCACGTTACCAAAAATACCATTTGTGGTAATAAAATCTTCTGGTTTCTTATATTTGCGGATGATGTCACTCTGCATCTTGCAGAAACGGATCGTGCTGTCAGAAATAAAGCGATAATAATCTAATACCTGATGCGGATTGGTAGAATCGTGCACGGTGGTACGCGGTACATAAATTTCTTTCCAATTTGTATAGGTCTGGTTCCACACAATAGTTCCCCATGCCTCATTCAGTGCATCCAGTGTCTTATATTTTTTCTTCAGGAATTCACGAAACGCAAGAGTGTCACTCTCGGAATAGAACTCATCCACCTCACAGTTTAACTCATTGTCAATCTGCCAGCCTACGATACACGGACGTTTGCCGTAATGCTTTGCCACTTTTTTGACAATACGTGCGGACAGTTCCTGATAGATTGGAGAGTTGTAATTATAATGGCGGCGCATTCCATGATAAAACGGTGTGCCATCCAGACGGCAGTTTAATACTTCCGGGTATTTTTCAGTCAGCCAGACTGGCGGAGTCGCCGTTGGTGTGCCAAAGATAACCTTCATCTGCTCTTCTTCTGCCACATCCAGAAACTCATCAAAAAATTCATACGTAAATTCTCCTTCTGTCGGCTCAACCTTATTCCAGGCAAACTCTGCAATTCGAATGGTAAAAATTCCATTTTCTTTCATGCGCCGAAGATCGTCACGCCACATTTTTTTATCCCAATGCTCTGGATAATAGCAGGTGCCCAGTGAAAGTTTTTCCCATTTGAAATTCTGCTCCGCTCTCATAATAGATTCTCCTTTTTCAATACATTACATCGATTTACTAATCAGTTTAACCAATTCGGTCAGATACTATCATGATAGCATTTCGGAATATAGAAAACAATAAAAAAACTGAGATGTTCGATTTCTCAAACACCTCAGCGCCCCTGCCAAGAATCGATGCGACAGGATTTGAACCTGCGGTCTCCGCTCCCGCTTCGGTCGGTCCAAAGCCAAGGTCCACCGGACCTTGTGGACCCTCTGCGTCCCGAACGCAGCGCTCTACCAAACTGAGCCACGCTTTTATTACAACAAAAAAACTGAGATGTTCGATTTCTCAAACACCTCAGCGCCCCTGCCAAGAATCGATGCGACAGGATTTGAACCTGC
>CAKREL010000109.1 GCA_934317205.1 uncultured Eubacterium sp. | reverse complement strand
GCAAGAGTTGCACTTGGTGCTGTAGCTCCAAGATCCATCAGAGCAAAAGAGGTAGAAGAGTTCCTGATTGGCAAAAAGGTAACAGATGAAGTTGTGGAAGAAGCAGCTAAAATGGCTTCTGAGAGCATTCATCCAATTACAGATCAGAGAGCAACCGCAGAGTATCGTAAAGAGATGGTATATGTTGCAATGAAACATATGATTAAAGATGCATCAGCAAAGATTTCATAACAGATCTTATTCAGTCTGTAGATGAAAAATGGAAAAATATAATTTGTTAAATTAGCAATCTAAAAAAGCTGTTGGAAATTAATTATTTTCAACAGCTTTTTTGGGATGATCACGAGGTTGGATCATGTATCATAATAGAAAGCAAAAGTGATTCACATAATTTGCATTCTGCAAAATCAATACCTGTCAGTGATTCTATTTTATGAATACGGCTGATCAGAGTATTTCGGTGTAAATTTAATTTTTTCGCGGAAAGGGAAAAATTAATTCCAGAAAGAAGATAGGTCTTCAATGTATGGATATATTGTGTTTTCCCCTGTGATTTTTCATCCAGTGCCTGAAGATATTTTATAGCAGGATGGATCAGTGACTGGATATTTTTATCTTTGCGCACTCTGTCGTAAAGCATTTCTTTTGAAATTTCCTGTGAAAATTGAAAATGATTGTCTTGTCTGCGTCCATGAGCAACCGCTTCTTTTGCCTGGCGGAGCAGGACTGGTAAAATAGAAAAATCATTTTGAATATTGCTTTGACCGATAAATAAAAAATCTGTTGGCAGTATGGTTGCAAATGTCTCTTCTGTAATAAATGGCCCATATTGATTCTGGTTCCAAAAAAGGTAAATGCCACTGTCATATATCATTGCATAAGCTTTTGGAAAGGTCTTGTGTAAATGTGCCAGTATGTGGTTGAGAATGAAAGAATCACTGTAATTAAATAGTTCAATTCGATATATCGTATAGCAGTCATCCTTTTTCCAGTGCAAGCGATTCAGGGCAGACTGTATAGACGCCTGTGTCGGTTCCGCACTGGTGATAAAATCCAGCAGACATTTGTCAGTTGTAACACTGGGGTAATTGAATGTTTGTGATTCTGATAATAAAATGGCCTGCTGAATATATTGCAGAAATGATTCAAACAAGTTTAAATTTCCATAATGGATATTGTCCTTATTTCCGATTGCAAATATCCAGATATAGTTCTGCTGGAAAGAAAACCGTCCAAGAAAAAACGGTGAATATGCCTCTGATTGAACAAGTTTGGGGTAGGTAAAACTGGTTACCTGTGATGTCTGTCCCCACTCGTTTAAGGTGTCAAAAATATTCCGATGAAAGAAATCTGATTTAAATTGCTGAACGATAGTTTCATAGCCGGGTGTAAAAGCAAAAATATGTGTATCCTTTATGAGAATAAACGGATAGCCGAGATAATCGGAAATACTCTTTAATACATCAGATAAATGTCCCATATTCAGATTGATACTTTTTACTTTACAGATGCAGCGTGCATATTCTGTTAAAATCTCTGTGAGGATATTCATTGCTTCGTGTGCACAAAGATTTTGAAAATAAATACGGCTGTTTTGGAAAGTTAAAACAGAACGGTATTGTCGGCTGTGTGTCTCATCATACAGAATTGCAAAGTGTTCCGTGTCATTTTCCGGAGCGTAAAAACGAATACCGGAAAATGGTTCCAGCTCGTCTTCAAAAATGTACATATGTGGAATATCACGCTGAAGGAGCCAGCAGTGAATATTCCAGAAATTGATATCTAATTTCATGATAACCTCTTTCTTAAACTTGGCTGATTTGTGAAAAGGCAATTATTTTTGCATAATCCTCCGGAGTATCCATGTCCATCAATATACTTTTATCTTCTGTATTGATATAGTATGGTTCAATATCCAGGGACGCGAAAGCACCGCGTAATCCATGTTCTCCGGTATAGGAAAGGAGTGCCGGCAACAGATCCGGTGATATTTTAACCGGATGTCCCCGATGATAATGAAAGCTTGGAAAAACCAGAGGGTGATCTTCTTTCAGCACTTTTCGGATAATGGATTCAGAAATAAGCGGAATATCCGCCAGAGTAAAAAGTAAGTTTTTACAATCTTTCGGAACTGCTTTAAACCCTATTTTTGCTGAAGTATACATGCCACTTGTGGCATAATCCGGGTTGTGAACAAAGATAATATTTTTAAAATCTTTACAGGCATCTGTCAGAAGAACAGAATTATGGCCGGTAACAATAATACATTCATCGATACCGGCTGCACGAAGATGCTGGATTAAATATACGATAGAAGGTTTTTCTTGAATTTTCAATAATGGTTTGTAAGCTCCCATACGGGAAGATAAACCGGCTGCAAGTATGACACAGACATTTTTAGACATATTAATCTCCTCCAAACTGCAATAAACGTTAATCTGATTATAGGAAATCGTCAGGAAAAAATCAATAATATCAATAATAAATAATCGATAATATAAAAAATCTACTTTATATACAAAAATAATTTGTTATTTTTAGAACAAATAACTATTGCAAACTGATATAGCAATCCATATAATAAATTATAAATAATCGATAATCTATAATGTAAAGGAGAAGATATGAAAGCAGATATTATTTGTATTGGAACAGAATATATTACTGGAATGCTGCCGGAAAATAATACAAGTTACCTCGCAGGACGAATGGCAGAATTAGATGTTAATGTAAGAAGGATCGTTATAGTCGGTACCTATGAGGAGGAAATAAGAAAAGCTCTGGATGATTCTTATCAGGATGTAGATACGGTATTACTGACTGGTGGTATAGGATATGGAAGAAGCCAGAATCTTTTTGCAGATTATTTTGGAAAAAAACTGGTTTTTTCTGAAGGAACTTTTGCGCATATGAAAAAACAGGCAGAAAAATCCGGAGTTAGAATGGATGATACACAGTTAAAGGGTCTGGCAGAAATTCCGGAGGGAGCCATGATTTTTGATAATTATGATGGTTATGTTCCGGGGTATGTTTTGGAAAGCGGGGAAAAGACACTTATTGTACTGCCATTTCTCAGTACAGACATTAAGGCGATATTTGAAGATGATATCGTTGGATATTTTTATAAAAGAGTATCGATCGGAAACGCCGGCATGAAGATTATTTTAAATGAAAAGGCAGAGGAAAAAGGAATCCGTGGACTGCTTTCTTCTCTGGGAGATTTATGCAAGAGTGAGAATCCTTCTTTGGATATTGTAAAAGAGGAAAATAATTATGTGTTAAAAATCAGAGCAGTAGGTCCTACAAATGGTGATGCAATGATTCTTGCAAATTTATTTGTCTCTGACTGCTGCCAGAAACTTGGCAGTGAATGTATCCTGAATATAAAAGAAGACACAATTTAAAGGAGAGTATGAAATGTTAACGTGCGCAATTGTTTATGCTACACCACATACGAATGCACGAAGACTGGCAGAGACCATGTATGCGGTACTTGGATCGCAGCAGTGTATTTATATGGGAATGATGGATGATCAGTGTCTTTTGGCGGATGTGATTTTCTGGGGCGGAAATACAGATACTGTCACGCCGGAAATTGAAGAATTTCTGGAAAAAATCAAGGATAAGATTGTAATCCCATTTGGGGATATGTGTAAAGGCGGAGCAAAAGATCTCTATGCAATCGGTGACTATGCTTCCAGAGTCATGGAAAATATTGACAAAAAACTGCGGGAGATGGAATTAAAAAAAGAAAGGAATCGGGTTGGAAACAATGAGCAGTGAGGTATATTCGAAGATTAAAGAACTGGATTTGAATAAAAGTAATTATCTGGAAACAATACTGACCGGTGAACATGCGGGTGAAAAAGGACTGTTTGTGGAAGACCAGCTATGCTGGACAGACAGCAAGACAGATTTTTTTGAACAACGTGAACTGACCGGAGACGAGTATGAGAAAAATCAGATTTATGTTCGTGACGGACAGCAGATATTCAGGGAACATCTGAATTGTGAAAGAAAACTTGTTATCTGTGGAGCCGGACATGTTTCTATACCGATTATAAAAATAGGAAAAATGTTAGGTTTTCGTGTTACAGTACTGGAAGATCGGCCGCTGTTTGCCAACCATGCGAGAAGCGCAGGCGCAGATGTTGTAATCTGTGATAATTTTGAAAGTGGTCTGGAACAAATCTCTGGAGATAAAAATACATATTATGTGCTGGTAACACGTGGACACAGGTATGATCAGGAATGTCTGCGGATTATCTGTGAAAAACCATATGCATATATTGGTATGATCGGAAGCCGGAAACGTGTAAAGACAGTGATCGAACAGCTGGAACAGGAAGGCACAGATCCAGAAGTATTAAAGGAGGTACATTCTCCAATCGGTTTAGATATCGGAGCGGAAACTCCTGATGAAATTGGTGTTGCCATTATAGCAGAAATTATTGATGTAAAAAACAAACAGAGAAAAGACAGCGGTTTCAGTAAGGAAATCATGAATGGATTACTTATGGAGAGTCCAATGGAACGTATGCTGGCAACAATTGTATCAAGGAAAGGCTCCGCACCCCGGGATGTCGGAACGAAAATGCTGATTGCTGCGGATGGAACAACAGTGGGAACTATTGGAGGCGGATGTATGGAAGCTGCTGCCATCAGACGTGCAAGACAGTTAATGATATCCCAAGAAAAAAAATATGAGATTTATGAAGTAGATCTGACCGGAGCGGATGCGGAAGATGATGGTATGGTCTGTGGTGGCATGGAAACTATCTTTTTTGAAAAAATATGATTACAGTGTTAAAAGGTAGAGTCCGTATGTTATATTTCTTGAAAAAAGAAGAAGATTATATTATACTGAATCCAGAATAAATAATTGATAATCGAGGAGAAGTATGGCAGGAAAGAAAAAATTTGAAAGAAAAGTTTTTAAGGATCTGATTTGTGATGCAATTTACGAAGCTATTATTAATGAGGAATTAAAACCAGGTGACCGGATCGTCGAGATGGAGTGGGCTGAACGATTCAGTGCATCGCAGGCACCGGTCAGAGAGGCAATTCGTGATCTGGAAGCCAGGGGAATTGTAGTTTCCATTCCGTTTAAGGGATCTTTTGTACGTGAAATGACCGAGCAACAGATTGAGGATGTGCATGAAATCAGAGCCGGGCTCGAGACCGTTGCATTGAATCAGGCAATGGGTCAGGCAACTGAGGAACAGATCCGAGATCTTCATGATCATCTGGAGGAGATGTTTGAAGCTGCAAAAAACGGTGACGAGAAATTTTTTATGGAGTCTGATATAAAGTTCCATGAGACAATTGTTGATATGGCAAACACGACAGATTTAAAGAAATTATGGAATATGTGCAACATCCGTTTATGGACGGCGGTATGTACGAAACGTTCAGAAAAGGAATTACAGGCACTGGCTGAATGCCATGTACCCGTTTATGAGGCGCTTGTAAACAAAGATTCTGAGCATGCATATAAGACAATGCGAGAACACTTTCATAATGTATCTCAGTACAAATAGCATATATCAGATGTGAGATGACGTCCACCACTATAGGTGACGAGCAACAAGAATGTCGAGGACATTCTTGAATAAAAATTTGTAAATCCATGAGAAACCAGGGAAATGGTTTTTCATGGATTTTTTGTTAAATACTCATAAAAATATATTTTATATCTGGATAAAATGCCACTAGTAAAAATAAGCACACGCATGTATAATTTATAATAAATAATCGATAATCAATAATTAAAAATACATGACTAGATGGAGAGTGAGAAGATGGGTGTTTTAAAAGGAATATGTGTCAGCAAAAAACGTGGAACAAAAAAGGTAGAAGTTGCTGATGCAATGCTGGTTGAAAATTATGGTATTGAAGGTGACGCGCATGCTGGAAACTGGCACAGACAGGTCAGCCTGTTGTCACTGGAAAAAATTGAGGCATTCAGAGAGAAAGGTGCACAGGTTTCTTTTGGAGACTTTGGTGAAAATCTGATAATAGATGGATTTGATTTTCGATCACTTCCGGTTGGAACAATTTTTACAATTGGTGATGCGGTCCTGAAAATGACACAGATTGGAAAAGAATGCCATACTCATTGTCAGATTTATCAGACAATGGGAGAATGTATCATGCCGCGGGAAGGTGTGTTTGCAGTCGTATTAAAAGGTGGAAAAATCAAGAATGGAGATACGGTAGAGATGATTCCGGTACCTTGCGATGCACCATTGACAGCAGCAGTGATCACATTGAGTGACAAAGGGGCAAAAGGGGAAAGAGAAGATAAGAGCGGTCCGTTAATCGTAAAAATGCTGGAAGAAGCCGGCTATGAGATCGTTGAAAGCAATATTCTGCCGGATGAACAGAAGCTGCTTGAAAATGAACTGATTCGTCTGGCAGATCAGAGACAGGTGAATCTGATCTTGACGACAGGCGGCACAGGATTCAGTGAAAGAGACCGGACACCGGAAGCAACCATGGCAGTTGCAACCCGTCTGGCACCCGGAATTGCGGAAGCTATCAGAGCAGGTTCCATGAAGATTACAAAAAGAGCCATGCTTTCGAGAGAAACTTCTGTCATCCGAAATAAAACACTGATCGTGAATTTGCCGGGAAGCCCGAAAGCAGTTGAGGAAAGTCTGGAACTTGTTATTGATCAGCTGGATCACGGAATCAAAATTTTGCT
>CAKREL010000108.1 GCA_934317205.1 uncultured Eubacterium sp. | reverse complement strand
ATTTTATAAAAAGAAGAGAGACATTTTTTTGTTATCATCGCATAGATTTAGTGTAAACATGATTTTGCGAGGGTTTCATGGCAAATAAAGGATTACACGTACAACAAACAGAAAATGTGGACAGAGGAAGGCTGCAGGTCAATGTGACATCAACATTGGGTCTGCAGCCTGTTGTGAATGCACGGGTGGGCATTGCATACACAGGGGAAAGTCAGCGTCTGTTGGAAGAATTGCAGACAGATTCATCAGGTCAGACGGAGGCTGTGACGCTGGACGCACCGCCGGTGGAATATTCCCAGGAGCCGGATCAGCCGCAACCATTTTCAGAATACACCGTAACGGTGCAGGCAGAGGGCTACCGCAGTGTAGAAGTATCTGCAATTGATGTGTTTGCAAATGTGACAGCTCTGCAGGAAATACGGATGGAGCCTTTGGATATTTCCAAGGGAGAGGGAATGGAAAATATTGTCGTTCCCCCGAATACGCTATGGGGAGATTTTCCACCAAAGATTCCAGAGGAGGAAGTAAAACCTGTAAATGAAACCGGGGAGATCGTACTGAGTCGCGTGGTCATTCCGGAGTATGTAATCGTTCATGACGGACCGCCGACGGATACACGGGCGCGGGACTATTATGTGCGTTATCGGGATTATATCAAGAATGTGGCATCCAGCGAGATCTACTCCACCTGGCCGGAGGCTACGCTGCGGGCAAATATTCTGGCAATTATGTCTTTTGCCCTAAACCGTGTATACACAGAGTGGTACAGAGGAAAAGGATACGATTTTACCATTACTTCTTCTACTGCTTACGATCAGAAGTGGTCCTTCGGTCGTACGATCTTCAGCAATATTTCCCGGATCGTGGATGAAATTTTCAATCACTATTTGTCGAGACCGAATGTACAGCAGCCAATTCTGACACAATACTGTGATGGGAAAAATGTATCCTGCAGTGGTTGGATGACCCAGTGGGGATCAAAATATCTGGGAGATCAGGGATACAGTCCGATTGAAATCCTGCGTTATTATTACGGGAGCAGCATGTACATCAATTCAGCGGAAGAGATTGCCGGAATTCCATCTTCCTGGCCGGGAACGGATCTGGCGGTTGGTTCCTCCGGTACGAAGGTGCGTCAGTTGCAGCAGCAGTTAGCCCGGATTTCCCAGGCTTATCCGGCGATTCCGACCATTGCAGCGGACGGTATATTCGGGGAGCGTACCAGAGAAGCAGTAGAAGCATTCCAGCGGATTTTTGATCTGCCGGTGAGTGGTGTGGTAGATTTTCCGACCTGGTATAAGATTTCCCAGATTTATGTGGGCGTGACGAGAATTGCTGAACTGAATTAAGCACACCTACAGGGAAAATACAACAATATTTTATCGTAGAATAGGCATTTTCACGCTTCAGGTGCGCAGAGCACTAAGCGGTGGGTAAGGGGGATGCTATTAAAAAATGTTCTTCTGGTATTTTTCTGTGATTTCATGTAGAATAGTGTGTAAATGACAGAAAAATCACAGAAAGAGGATAAATGATGGAACAGAAAAAAAACATTATGGATTACGATACTGTTTCTCTGGATGATGAAAACAGTGCCGTAGTGATCATTGATCAGACAAAATTACCGGGAACAACAGAAATTATCGCATTAAAAACAGCACAGGAGATCTGGGATGCAATTTATCTGCTTCAGGTGCGTGGTGCTCCGGCCATCGGCGTGGCAGCAGCTTACGGTATCTATGTACTGGCAAAAGGCATTGATACAGATAATTATGACGAGTTTTATGCAGAGTTCAAGAAACAGAAAGAGTATCTGGATTCTTCCCGCCCGACAGCTGTCAACCTTTCCTGGGCATTAAACCGTATGGAGCAGGTTGTATTAAAGAATGCGGACAAATCCGTTGCTGAGATCAAGCAGCTTCTGAAAGAGGAGTCCATCGAAATTCAGGATGAGGATATCCGCGTATGTAAAGCCATTGGTGAGTATGGTCTGACACTGGTAAAACCTGGTGATGGTATTCTGACACACTGCAACGCAGGAAAACTTGCAACAAGCAAATATGGTACAGCAACTGCACCAATTTATCTGGGACAGGAGCGTGGCTACAACTTCCGTGTATTTGCAGATGAGACCAGACCGCTGCTTCAGGGCGCACGTCTGACTGCTTTTGAACTTCAGTCTTCTGGTGTTGATGTTACTCTGATCTGTGACAACATGTCTGCAACTGTTATGAAAAACGGCTGGGTGGACGCTATTTTCGTTGGATGTGACCGTGTGGCAGCAAACGGTGATACTGCAAACAAAATCGGTACTTCCGTAGTTGCAGCAGTTGCAAAGCAGTATAACGTGCCAATGTATATCGCAGCTCCGACATCCACTATTGATATGAACACACCGACCGGCGATCAGATCAAGATCGAGCAGAGAAAACCGGAAGAAGTGACAGAGATGTGGTACAAAGAGCGCATGGCTCCGGAAGGTGTCAAAGTATTCAACCCGGCATTTGATGTGACAGATCATGAGCTGATCGCAGGTATCGTGACAGAGTTTGGTATCGCTCGCCCTCCTTATACAGAATCCTTCAAAGAGATTTTTGCAAAAAAAGAGGCAGCTCAGAAAAATAAATAAAAAACCTGTAATCCTAGTAGAATATAGGGCAATAAATGCTTCACTTTTTTCATAGAGTGGGGTATAATAAGCAGTAATGGTTCAGCAGAGTCTGGTTTCCAGAAGGAACATCTTTGCTGAATCGCTATTGAATTTTTGTGAGATACACAGGAGGTATAATTATGGCAGACAGTGCATGCAGCAGCTGCAGCAGTGCAGGAAGCTGTTCTTCCGAGAGCTGTGAAGGATGTCCAAGCAGCCAGCAGCCGCAGAGCTTTCAGGAAAAATTAAATGAGTATTCATCTGTAAAAAAAGTAATCGGTGTTGTCAGTGGTAAAGGTGGCGTAGGTAAATCTTTTGTAACTGCATCTTTAGCAACTGCAATGCGTAAGAAAGGATATGAAGTAGGTATTCTGGATGCAGATATTACTGGACCATCTATTCCGAAAATGTTTGGAGTACACGGACCGGCAATGGGCAGTGAGATGGGAATCTTACCAATTTCAGCAGAAGATGGAACAAAGATCATGTCCATCAACTTACTGATGGAAGACGAGGAAGCTCCGGTTATCTGGAGAGGTCCGGTTATCGCAGGAACAGTAAAGCAGTTCTGGAGCGATGTTGTCTGGGGCGACCTTGATTATTTATTTGTAGATATGCCGCCAGGAACCGGTGATGTTCCGCTGACAGTATTTCAGTCTCTTCCGGTAGATGGTATCGTGATCGTGACATCCCCGCAGGAACTGGTACAGATGATCGTAAAGAAAGCTTACAATATGGCTGGCATGATGAACATTCCGGTACTTGGCGTTGTAGAGAACTATAGTTATCTGAAATGTCCGGACTGCGGAAAAGAAATCAAGCTTTTTGGCGAGAGCCACATTGATGAGGCGGCTTCTGAGCTGGCGATGCAGGTTCTTGGCAAAATGCCATTGGATCCGTCATATGCTGAACTGGCAGATCAGGGATTATTCTACAAAGCAGATAATCCATATCTGGAAGACGCAGTAAAGAAAATTGAAAATATGTAGTTAAAAAAGAAGTGCCATTTTCTTCCTTCATTCATATGAAAGTAAGAAAATGGCACTTCTTTTTCCTTACACAGACAAACAAAAATTTAAATTTGTCCAGCGGGAATCTTTTTATGCCGCCATCGTTCAAAAGCCGCGGAGATAGAGCCATAACAAACGGAATACATAAAAGCAGCCAGTGCAAAGGCAGTCAGCACATCAAAAACGGAGTGCTGTTTTAAGAACATGGTGGATAAAATAATGCAAACGGTGAGAACCAGTGCTGCATTTTTTATCCATTTTTTATTTTGCAGCTTTTTACTGTGTGCCAGTCCAAAATAAATGGCAAGGGAATTGTATACATGGATGCTTGGAAACAGGTTTGTCGGTGTATCCGATGCATACAGTTTTTGCACAATGTGTACAAAAATATTGTCTCTTGTGAATGTATCCGGGCGGAGCAACTGTCCGTTTGGATATACCGTTGAGATAAAGAGAAATACGGTCATACCGGTAATCAGAAAGATTCCGAGCCGCCAGCACAGTTTTCCATCTGTAAATGCGATAAAGATAATGCCAACTGCCATGTAGATAAACCACAGGTAATAAGGAATGATAAAAAACTCGCAAAATGGAATGTAGTCATCCAGTGCCATGTGAATGACATGGAAATTTGAATTGATGTTTACTTTTTCCTCAAGCCAGCAGAACCACGGAATATAGATCAATGCGTAAAGCAGCAGAAAAAAGTGTGTGTTGCATTTTAGATATTCAAAAAGTTTTTTCATGCGCAATAGTGCTCCGATGTAAGTATTATTTTTATGTTCTCAAAACTGTGCATTTCTGACACAGTTTCTCTTTTTTAGGTTTATAAAAGAGTGTAGCACCATAGATTGAAAAAAACAACGTGGAAAAATCTTAAATTTATGTGAAGTACGGAACAATTCGTAAGGCATCTTTTGCCCCCAACATCATAGTTATTATGAAGTATAAAAAAACAGTTAATATTATTGGCCAAAAATATATAAAAAAATGCGGCATGTCCTAAAGCACATGTCGCATTTTGGGGTATCGGAGTGACAAGATTTGAACTTGCGATCTCTCGCCCCCCAGACGAGCGCTTTACCAGACTAAGCCACACCCCGTTATTATGTTTTTACAGGGCTTAAAAAACCTTGTAAGCGAACTTTAAAAAATATTTTATCATAAAAAAGATATGCTTGCAAAGCTTTTTTTCAGAAGTTATACTTAGCGTATACGCAAAGAAATGTATGTGATGTATATATGGCATATATACGCGGTTTTACTGGAAAAAAAGGAAAGCAGGTTAGTCTTTTGCATTATAATAACGATACAGGTACTGGGGAGGAAATCGCATGGATGAACAGTTTTTGTCTCCGCTTGAAGTAGCGGAAATTTTACAGGTAAAGAAGAATACCGTTTATGAGATGATCAAGCGCGGGGATCTGAAGGCAACAAAAATGGGAAAGCAATTCCGTATTGCGCGAAAGGATCTGTACAAATATATGGGAATGGCACCGGAGACAGAGTCTGCGGAAAGCATCGTAATCTGTGGGCAGGATCTTCTGTTGGATGTGCTTTGTTCGCTTTATAATAATCAGAGTGAGGGACGGACGCAGGTGTACCGTTCACCGCTTGGAAGTTACAGTGGACTTTATCGGATGTATCAGAATGAAAATTATGTGGCGACCTGCCATATGTGGGATGGAGAGACGGATACGTACAATCTGCCATATGTGAAGCGTATGCTTCCGGGAGAACAGCTGGCAGTATTTCATCTGTTGAAACGCTGGCAGGGGTTTTATGTGAAGGAAGGAAATCCAAAGCATATTGAGAAGTTTGAGGATCTGACCAGAGCAGATGTGCGGATGATCAACCGGGAGAAGGGTAGTGGTATCCGTATTTTTATTGATGAGATGTGCAAGAAAATGGAAATTGATACAGATGAACTCAATGGATATGAAGACGTTGCGGCATCTCATATGATCGCGGCTTCGAATGTGTTGCGAGGAAGTGCTGATGTGGCCATCGGAAATGAAAAAGTGGCGCGTCAGATGGATGGAATCCAATTTATACCGCTGAAACAGGAAAGTTATGATATTGTATTTCGCAAAAAAGATTTGAAACGGAAAGAATTTCAGCAATTACTGGATATGATACGATCCGAAGAATTTAAAAAAGAAGCAGAAATGATGTCTGGATACGATGTCAGTGAAATGGGAAAACAGCTCTGTTAGACAGGGCTGTTTTTTATTTGATAGGAAATTACGATGAATTTCCTATCAAACAAAAGCACTTCGTGCAAACGATGCGCACTCGCACGAGAAGAAATTATTGCTTCGCAAGCGTGCTCGGCGCGGGCAAGAAAGCTGTGCTATTGATAATTTTATTCGCGTAAGTGTGTGGTAGCACACTTTCTTGTGCAGAAAAAAACATAAATATAATTGACAACGAGAGTAAACTATAGTATAACAAAAGAACACAAAACTTGACAAAACATGATAAAAACGAAATAAAGGAGAGAGAAATGAAAAAGAAATTAGTAAGTGTAATGCTGATCGGTGCAATGGTAGCATCCATGGCAGCATGCGGAAACACAAACAATGATCAGGGGGCAGCAAATGACACATCTGCAGCAGCAGAGAAAGCAGATACTTCAAAAGCAGCACCGGAGAGTGCAGATCAGCTTGATGACACACAGATCACTGTATTTGCAGCAGCAAGTCTTGAGAATGCATTAAACGAAGTTATTGAGAAATATAATGAGACACAGCCGAATGTAAAAGTTGTACCAAGCTATGACAGTTCAGGAACACTGCTTGCACAGATTGAGGAAGGTGCAGCTTGTGACGTATTTTTCTCAGCAGCCCAGAAGCAGATGGATACTTTACAGAATGATGATCAGTTGGTAGTAGACGGTACACGTCATAACGTAGTAAACAATCAGGTTGTTGTTATTACATACAAAGGAAGCGGTACGGCTGTAACAGGTCTTGAGAATCTGAAAGATGCAAAGAGCATTGCAATGGCTGACGGAAGTGTTCCAGTTGGTAAATACACACGTCAGGCAATGGTAAATGCAGGTATGCTGGATGCTGTAGATGATGTATCTACAATCCCGACAGATGTTATTTCTCAGGCTCTGGGCGGAGTTGAGATCAACGAGTGCGGCAACGTAAGTGCTGTAAAAACGCAGGTAGCTGAAGGCTCCAACGAAGTAGGTACTGTATACTACTCTGATACTTATGGTCTTGAGGACAAACTCGATATCCTTCAGGTTATCAGCTACGATCTGACAGGTAACGTAATTTACCCAATCGCGCAGGTTAAAAATGATGAAGCAGATGAGTTAGAGCAGAAAGCAGCACTGGATTTTGTAAACTTTGTAAAATCTGATGCAGCAAAAGCTATTTTTGACAGCTTCTACTT
>CAKREL010000107.1 GCA_934317205.1 uncultured Eubacterium sp. | reverse complement strand
TGTGTTATTTTTATTTTCGCTCTATCACCCAAATATCCTTTCCAGAAAATGCAAAACCTATTTTATAAATCTTTTCTTCTGGAATGCCTGCTGCCAGCAGATCCGTTTCATATGCTTTTTCCTCAATCTGCAACAATGCGTTTTCTGCTGTAGCAGCCAGTGATTTTTCATTCCTGCTGTCATGTATCTTAAATTCCATAATAAATGCATCATCCTCTTTGTTGATTGGAAACATTGCAATATCATATCTGCCACGTCCACTTTCCCGATTTGAACGAATATGATATCTGTCACGCAACGATACGATCAGCCCCAGAACCAGTCCATGGTAAAAATTTTCCGGTACACGATCAGAAGGTTGTTTTCCTGTATCAAAATAACTCATTGATGAATACGCAATCTCCGTAAGAATATCACTCATCTTCTCCATCTGATGGTCTAATAATGCCGTTACAAATTCATTGTAAATTGCATTACCATTCTTAAACATTTCAAGAATTTCATATCGAAACATATCCATTACTTCCTGATTTGTCACCGACACATCACACTCCGTCAGTTCGCCATGCTTTTTCACATTGTCAGCTTTAATATAACCGACAGCTAACAGAAGAGACCATAAGCTGTTTTCATCACCATCCAAATATCGAAAGGTGATATTTTCATTAATTTCTTTATGTATCACTTCTCCTGACATAAGCAGTTCGATTTCATACTTACTGCGTACCGGATGTTTGCGGATAACATCACGGATCAGTTCATTACTGCTCGTATTTGTCCAATAAGATACTAATTCACCATTTCGAAGATAATTGCAGATGGACCATGGATTATAAATATCTTTCCTTCCTCCGATGATAAATCCATTATACATAGATTTAATCTTGGACATAGACATTATATTCTGACATTTCAAAGCATCAGATACTTCCTTCTCTGTGAATCCGAAACTGTCATCATATGCTTTACATGTTACCGTATCTACTTCAATATTGTTCATATCAGAAAATAAAGAGTTTTTCGTTACTCTTGTAATACCGGTAATGATTGCTCTGTCATAGTAAGGATTTTCCTTAAATGCACAGTGAAACAGCTGGCGGCAGGTTCCGATCATTTCATTCCAATATCCGTCTGTATAGGCCTCAAGTAACGGTGTATCATATTCATCCAGAAGAATGACTGGCAAAGTGCCATAATGTATAGACAGAAGTCTGCACAGACGAGGGATGGCTACTTCTGCCTGATCTACATCTCCTTTACGAAACATTTCACGCAAAGAACGATATTCTTCCCTGTCATCTTCACTCAGCCTGTCACTTTTCAATAATTCACTATGCGCATCATACATCATAAAGAATGAATTACTGATTCCTTTCATTGCCTGGTTATAATTTGCACCTTTACAACTGCCAAAGCTGACAGAAACTGTTGGTATTTTTCCATACCATTTCCGAATTCGACTTGTTCTCCATACATTCAATTTTTCAAAATACTCCGGATGACCAGATAATCTTGGATCCAGGAAATATTCAACGGTACTGATCATTGTTGTTTTCCCAAAGCGCCTTGGGCGTGTAATAAGGGTTACTTTCGCTTCACTAATCATCCATTCTGAAATAAACTGCGTTTTGTCCACATAAAACTGTTTCCCACAGGCAAATTCACGAAAACTTTGACTTCCACATCCAACTTTTTCATCCAAATAAGGATTCCACATTAAAATATCCTTTATTTTATCCAAATATGCCATCAGACGCTGTCTTTGTTCCAGTAATTTTTTTCGTTCATCGAAGGCTTTCAGAACATATTCCCGCTCAGATAATTTTACATAATAACTAACGGACTTCCCACTAATCGTTTTCTGGATATAAGGCTGCTTTTTCCCATTGATATTTTTATAAGTTAAAGTTCCTTTTGGCAACTGTTCCAAACGATCATCTATTTTTGCAATCTGTTCCTTTGGGCTGCTCATAAATCATTCTCCTCCCCTCTAAATAACAACTGGATATATTTATTTTTTATTATATAACCACTCATAACCATTGTAAACCATGTTGTGTGCCCTTTTACGTATGCTATAATTTTCTATAACAACGTATGTTGATCTATGTATTTAGAGGAAAAAATGCAAGACACTGATACATAAATTCAATGAACTGCCACTGGAAACTCATGAACGCAGTCACTTTGTGACTGCGTTCAAATTATCTGAAATTAGGATATGGTGAAATTTCCTGTTGCAAAATCTACATCCAGCTGTGCGGCTGCATCCGAATTATTCCAGCGAATCATCAATTTCTGATCCTCTGCCTGAACCTGAATATCAGCATCTTCGGTAAATGCCTTACAAGTACTACGGAACCGTAACAGTTCCAATTGTTTTTGCACAACCTCTGTCTGAAGCGCCTGTTCAATCTGTGTGCCTGTCAAATTCGTACGGTTAATTTCCTTATGTCCGCCTTCGCCAGCTCGTTTTACTGCCTCATGATCGTTTTTTCCGGCAAACAGATCTAAATACCATATTTGCGGTTTTCCAGGCATAAACATCTGGATAGCTCTTGCCAACAAAAGTTTTTGTTCTGATTCTCCCAATGCACTGAAATAAGTTGCATTTACCTGATAGTACACATTTTTCTGACCATGGAGATTTTTCACCATACCACCTCGATCTACAATCAATGTAATCAGTTTTTGAATATCTTCTTCCGGAAGAATTCCTTTCAGATCGAGTAACGGAATTCCATCATGGCATCCTAGCATATTCACGGTTTGAATCTTTTTGTCTACCAGTTCCTTTGCCCAGTTTGCCAGATACTTACTTCGTTTGTTTTCAATCGCATCGATCACCAGACCTGGAAGAAAGAAATCATAGGTCATATATCCTTTTTCTGCTACCTTCTGATAAATATGTTCCTCATATGCTGCATGAATTTCCGGCAACAAAGTCAGACCATAAGGTTGTGCATACATCTGAATCTGTTCCAGTAAATCCCATGTCTCCGGCTCATTGAGAAAATTCTTTCTTCCAGGTGCTTTCGGTGCATAGGCAAAAGCATCCAGTCGTACAATACTTGCCCCATAGGATGCAATTTTAGCAAGAGTTTCCCTGTAAAATGTCCATACTTCCGGAGATTGGATGTTCAGATCCATCTGTCCAAGATACTGCGGATAATGTTCTTCCTGATAAAATGTATTCCAGTAAGGATGTTTTGTTCCATCCGGAAACTGTACCATCAGGATTGGAAGTCCTGGTTTTCGAAAGAACATGTCTTTAATGTATGTCTCGTCTGGTTGAATATAGCCCTGTTCCGTCATAGAGCCATAGCCTTCCCAGAACGCATTCCAATCAATAAAAAAGTTTTTATACTTCGATGCATCTCCCTTTTCTACCAGATCTTTAAACTGTGGCGATTGTGCTGATGCATGATTTAAGATAAAGTCTAGTTTCAGATCTATGCCAAGCTGTTTTAACAATTTCAGATCATCTTGTGTGGCAATTTCTTCATTGACATCATAATCAATGACAGAAAATCCACGATCTAAATCCGAATGATACAGACTTGGTAATATGTAAAAAGAGCCAAAGACATTATTCATCTCATCTCTTTCCAGCAATGTTACAATCTTTTTCAGAGTTCCGCCTAAACTATCTGGATAAGCATTCAGCATCGGTTTAAGATTCATATACGTGACCATCCTTTCCAACGATAATGTCAGCGTCCTTCGCCTGTTGTTCTAATTTTTTCGCTTCCAGAGAAATAACCAACTGTATAAATGCACTGGCAGCATTATCGTCTCGTCCACGACGGATTCTACGTGCCTTTGTCTCTTCCGGTGTGCTGTCAAGATAAACAGAAAGATCCACACCTTCCAGATAATCACTACCACCATGTGTCCATTCCAGAAGTAATACCTGTACATCTGTCAGATCTGTCTGCTCAAACCAGATTTCGCCTTCATTTCGCCCCACTTTTTTCAGTTCGATTGATGTATCTCCGGCATGAAAATTTACCAACACTTGATTGATACGATCATAGTCAATCTCCTGTGGTGTTCCAAGGTAAGCATTCAGACCTTCTTTTCCACTTTTCTGATAAATCCGTTCCCGTTCCTCATCATTCTGTTTCGGAATTTTGTACGGATAATCATCTCCATGCACGATAAAACATCCTACACCGTCTGCAAGAAACTGTTGCTGCAAAATATCTGCCATTGTAGTTTTTCCAGAACCAGAACCGCCAAAAATACTGATTACTTTACGTTCTGCTCCTGTTTTATCGCGAAGAAGCTTGTATAAATCGGCTGCATCCTGCATTTTTTTGAAAGAAAACTGATATGCTTCGTATTCAGTTACTGCCATTGGCAGCAACAGGCCGGCCTGCATCAATGCCATTCCGCTGTATACGTTTCCAGTAGTTTCCTCAAGATAAAAACACGTTTCATCCAATCCTTTTAATTTTACATAAGTTCCAAAAGGATTACCTTCCGCTATTAAACGGACAACACTTACTAATGCTTGTGACTGATCCTTTGCAACGCTCATCCATGCAGCTACTTCGTCTTTAAACGGATCCGACAGACGGTAATAATCACCCTCACGAATCAGTTCCTGATGTCTACGATAGATTGCAAGCTGTGTGCGGATTTCTTCTTTTTCTTCACAGCTAAGCAAAGCAGGATTCATCTCATAGCCAAAAGTACCTGCCATGGCTACCACACCTCTGGTATTCAGACTTGTGATTCTGCCAGTCTGATGATTTGGTACGGCTGACACATGAGAACCGACTACCGATGTCGGATAAAAGAAAGAAGTACCATATTGAATACGTGTTCGATTGATGGCATCCGTATTATCACTACACCAGATTTGTGGAGTGTAATACATCATACCTGCATCAAAACGTCCGCCACCGCCACTGCAGCCTTCAATCAGAATCTCCGGATAACGACTGGTCAGCTTTTCAAGAAAATCATAAAGTCCCAAGACATAATCATACGGTACATTTCCGGCGTATACATCAGCCATACTGCGGTTCATATCCCACTTAATATATTCGATATTTTCCTGATCCAAAATCGCACAGATGCGTTCTAAAATTTCTTCCCGCACTTCTAGTCTGGAAAAATCAAGTAATAACTGATTTCTGGAGCGAATCGGCATCCGCCCCGGTATTGTCAGTGCCCAGTCAGGATGGCTCCGGTACAGATCACTGTCTTCATTTACCATCTCAGGCTCAATCCAGATACCAAATTTCACGCCCTGTGCATTAACACGTTCAATCAACTGTCCTAATGTACCACCTAATTTTTTTTCATTAACAAACCAGTCACCCAGAGAAGAATTATCATCATTTCGCTTGCCGAACCATCCGTCATCCATGACGACCATATCAATGCCAAGCTCTGCAGCCTGCTTTGCCAGTTCCACGATTGTATCCCCATTAAAATCAAAGTACGCAGCTTCCCAGCTGTTGATCAAAATAGGACGGTTTGTATGTACGTGTTTACCTTTACATACATGATTCAAAATGCAATTATGGTACAGGTTGGACAATTTGGAAAATCCCTCATCAGAATATGCCATAATTACTTCTGGTGCGGTAAATTCTTCTCCTGCTTTTACCGGATAAGCAAATGATTCATCCCCAAGCCCCATTTGAAAACGTGTTTGGTTGAACTGATCACGTTCTGCTTCACAAACAAAATTTCCGCTGTACATTAAAAGCATTCCATAACAGTTCCCGCTATCTTCCGTTGCCTTACGATCTGCAAGGATCACACCAGGATTATACTGATGACTGGAGCTGCCACGGCGACTGCCAATCCGGTACGTTCCATGTCCCACAGGAACACGTTCCAGATTGCGTTCCATAGCATGTCTGCCATAAAAACTAATAGCATCATACTCTCCTTGTACAAAGTCAAGACATGCAGATAATACTTTTTTCACTGTAATGGCTTCTGTTCCTGTATTCTTAATTATTACGCTTCTTGTAATGATGTCTGCTTCTTCCAATACACCATAAAGCAAGTGTACTTCTATCTGCGCTAATTTATCTTTTAAGACAATTTCCAGTGTTTCTGCAGTATCTTTTTCCGCCCAGACTGACGGAAGCCCATGAAGACAGTATTTTCCTTTTGAAATTTTATAGCTGTCAAAAGTCGGAGTGCAGCACTCTGTTCCACTCGCATTTGCAATATTTAGTGCAATACCACGATAGTCACCGGTTCCAAGTGACGGATATTCCTGTGGCAGTGCATCCAGAGAATAAGTGCGATCCATACCTGCTGCATACGGATTCCCGGAGAAACCATGATCCGCATAGCATAACAGGTAATTCATCGTTCCCATTGTACGCTTTCCATAATACAAATGCAGCAGGTAACCTTTTGCATCTGCCTGCATCTGATAAGTTGTATGTTTTGTATGAATTGTAAATATTTTTTGGTTTGCATCAAAAATAATTGCCATCCACGCGTCCTCCTCATTGTCATAATCATAAATTCGTCAGTTCTTGACATAACGAATAATTATTCATGAAAATCAAATGTTACCCTCTTATTATACTATTTAACAGCACCATTTGCCACACCATTTAATATCTGCTTCTGGCAAACAATATAGAATATAAGAATCGGAATTAATGCCAGAATATAAGAAGCAAATGCCAGATTATAATTGGTTCCAAACTGACTTTGGAAATTCAGCTGTGCAAGTGGCAGCGTATTCTGACCAGTTCCAGACATAATAACCAATGGAGTCATTACATCGTTCCATGTGCCAAGTGCTGTCAAAATTGCAACGGTAGCATGCATTGGTTTCATCATAGGAAAAATAATTCTCCAATAGGTTGTCCATGCACTGGCACCATCAATATTTGCCGCTTCTTCCAGTGCTTCCGGAATATTTTTCAGATATCCGCTGTATAGAAGCACATTCATTGGCATATAAAATACCAGATACAGCAGGATAACACCAAAGCGGTTTCCGATTCCCATCTGCGCAGTCTGCTTTACCAGCGGCATCATCAGAATTGAAAATGGTACAAACATACCACTGACAATATAAAAATAAATGAATTTAAA
>CAKREL010000106.1 GCA_934317205.1 uncultured Eubacterium sp. | reverse complement strand
GTGGCAGTACGGATGAGTGTGAAGAAGGAATTCTTCCGGAGTCTCTTTGCAATGCACCATATTATTATACAGAAGTGGAGGGAGACTTTGTATTAAAAGTAAAAGTAAGCCATGATTTTAAATATGTTTATGATTCGGCATCTGTGATGGTAATGAAAAATCTGACCTGTTGGGCAAAATGTTGTTATGAATTGACGGATTTTGGAACACATGCCGCTGTCAGTGTGGTAACAAAAGAGGATTCTGATGATGCAAATGGATGTAATCTGGAAGGAAATTCCACATGGCTTCAGGTTTGTCGCGTAGATAATAATTTTGCATTTCATTATTCTCTGGATGGGGAAAACTTCTATATGATGAGATATTTTCATTTGCCGGTGGAATCTGTGATAAAAGTAGGATTGCTTGCTCAGGCGCCAACTGGAGATGGTGGAATGCGCACGTATGAACATCTGTCTATTGAAAAGAAAACCGTAAAAAATATCAGAGCTGGAAAATGATTTTATAATGGAAAAAGATAATTCCCTCATAAAACTGTAAGTATATTGGAATAATTCCCTCATAAAAGTGTAGATGTGTATGAAAAATTCACTCATAAAATTGTTGAATAAACAAGATAATATGGTATATTAATGAAGTAGGAAGAAAAATCAGGAATGTTCCTGGTATTCTTGCTGTAAGGTGTGCATTGTATAAGTTTAGACTGCGATTTTTATGGGAGGTACAGACGGATGTATTTACAAAGAAAAATAGACCAATATCTGGCAGCGTGGAAATCGAATGAATATCGCAAGCCACTGATTGTAAAAGGGGCAAGACAGATTGGAAAAACGGAGTCGATACGAAGCTTCGCAGAAAAGAATTATAAATCATTTATTGAGATTAATTTTGTAGAAGAACCAAAATATAAAACAATTATCAGTGATGGGTATCAGGCAGCAGATATTATTAAAAATATGTCAAGAATTGATCCGAAAAAACGTTTTATACCGAGAGAGACGTTACTGTTTTTTGATGAGCTGCAGGAATTTCCTGAAATTGCTACGAGTTTGAAATTCTTTGCACAGGATGGACGTTTTGATGTTGTATGCAGTGGTTCTCTATTGGGAATTTCGTACCAGAGAATCGAAAGTAACAGTGTTGGATATAAAACAGATTACAAAATGTATTCTATGGATTTTGAGGAATTTTTGTGGGCGAAGGGATATCAGAAGGAATGGATTGAAGATATGCTGGAGCATATGAAAAATGGAACGCCATTTAATGAAGCCGAAATCCGGACTTATGACAATTTGTTTTTAGATTATTGCATTTTAGGTGGATTGCCTGGGGTTGTAAAAGAATATATTCGGACAAATACATTTGAAGGTACATTGCAGCTTCAGACGCAGTTATTGGAAGATTATCGCGAAGATATCCGAAAGTATGCGGAAGGATTGGACCAGGCAAGGATTCTGAATGTGTTTAATCATATTCCAATTCAGCTTGCAAAAGATAATAAAAAATTTCAGATTTCCAAAGTAGCAAGTGGTGCACGATTCAGGGATTATCGTGGATGTATCGACTGGTTAAAAGATAGTGGGCTGGTAAATATCTGTTACTGTCTATTATATCCGGAGCTTCCATTAAAAGGAAATTATGATAGTGAAAAATATAAGCTTTACTATTTTGATACGGGCATGCTGGTGGCAATGATGGATGAGGAAACGCAGGATGATTTGCGGGCAAATAAAAATCTGAATGTTTATAAAGGTGCTTTATATGAAAATATTGTAGCTGAAGCTTTGATAAAAGGAGGTTATGATCTTTATTATTATAAAAAAGATAATTCTACATTAGAAGAAGATTTTTTTGTCAGAACAAAGAAATATCTGGTTCCGGTAGAAGTAAAAGCGACAAATGGCCGATCTAAATCGTTGCGCAGTTTGATAGAAAGCGATAAATATCCGGATATCACATTTGGAATTAAATTTATTAAAGGAAATATCGGAATAGAAAACGGAATTCGGACATTTCCATATTTTTGTACATTTTTATTGAAAAGATATATTCAATCTCTGGAAGAATAGTTTTTTAGAAATCTCTGCATTGACTTTTAAAGTGTGCTTTGTTATCATTGAATTCAGTGTGCAAAGCACACTTTTTTTCTGCAAATTTATTCAGAGGGTATTCTTGATTGGAAAGTATTTTAAAAGTGTTGACGTGCAATGATTCTGAGATGAATAATATAGAAAACTCTGAATAACAACTTTTTATTTGGAAAGGAAATATATGAGTACAGTTTTATTTGAAGACTTAGATTTAAATCCGCAGATTCTGCGGGCTATCAAAGAAATGGGATTTGAGGAGGCGACTCCGATTCAGGCACAGTCTATTCCGGCTGTTATGAGTGGCAGAGATGTCATCGGACAGGCGCAGACAGGAACCGGAAAAACGGCATCTTTCGGTATTCCGCTGCTTCACAAAGTGGATCCGAAACTGAAGAAAACGCAGGCACTGATCTTATGCCCGACCCGTGAGCTTGCAATCCAGGTATCTAATGAGTTACACAACCTGGCAAAATACATGCATGGTATTAAGATTCTTCCAATCTACGGCGGACAGGAGATTGGAAAACAGATCCGTTCTTTGAAAGGCGGCGTACAGATCATCGTTGGTACTCCGGGCCGTGTGATGGACCATTTAAGAAGAAAAACCATCCGCTGTGATTTTATCCATACGATCATTCTGGATGAAGCAGATGAAATGCTGAATATGGGATTCCGTGAGGATATCGAAGAAGTATTGAAGTATCTTCCGGAAGATCGTCAGACCGTTCTTTTTTCCGCAACGATGCCGAAAGAGATCATGGAGATTACAAAACAGTATCAGAAAGATGCACTGACCATCAAAGTTGTAAAAAAAGAGCTGACAGTGAAAAATATTGAGCAGTATTACTATGATGTCAGAAGAAAAGATAAACTTGATATTCTGACAAGACTTCTGGATGTCTATGATCCGAAGCTTTCCCTTGTATTCTGTAATACAAAACATATGGTAGATGAGCTGGCAAACGAGCTTCAGAACCGCGGCTATTTTGCAGAAGGACTGCATGGTGATATGAAGCAGCAGCAGCGTGACCGTGTGATGCGTAACTTCCGTAATGGCAAGACAGAGATTCTGGTGGCAACAGATGTGGCTGCCCGCGGTATTGACGTCGATGACGTGGAGGCAGTATTTAACTACGATCTGCCGCAGGATGACGAGTATTATGTTCATCGTATCGGTCGTACCGGTCGTGCAGGCAGAACAGGCAGAGCATTTTCTTTTGTAAAAGGAAAAGAAGTTTACAAGTTAAAAGAGATCATGCGTTATTGCAAGACCAAGATCTATGCACAGCCGATTCCGTCCATGCGTGACGTAGAGGAAGCTAAATGCGAAAAAATCATGGATCAGTTAGATCAGATCATCGAAAATGAAGATCTGACCAAGATGGTAAATATGGTTGAATCTCAGATCAATAACGGTGATTATACAGCAATGGATTTGGCAGCAGCCTTTTTATATCAGGCACTTGGAAAAGCAGAGCGCGAAGGTGTGAAACAGGATAATTTCGATTTCTCTGATACCGGTGCAGAAGATGGCATGGTTCGTCTCTTTATCAATATTGGAAAAAAACAGCGCGTGCGTCCGGGAGATATCCTTGGAGCAGTTGCCGGAGAATCCGGAATGCCGGGTGATCTGGTAGGAGCGATTGATATGTTTGACAGCTATACATTTGTGGAAGTTCCGAGAGAGTATGGAGCAGCTGTATTGAAAGCAATGAAAAATGCCAAGATCAAAGGAAAGAGCATTAATGTAGAGCCGGCCAATGCGAAATAGGGTTTTGGACTTTTTGAGCGGCGGCAATTTAAGTTGTGAAGCGGCAGGGATTTAGGTCGTGAAAGAAAAAAAGGAATGAATTGCATCCTTCGGGCTAAGACGCCCGTTCGAATGAAATTCATTCCTTTTTTTCTATGCTAGACTGCAATCTGCCGCAGTGTCAGTTAATGAGCCGCCGCAGATAGATCCTGTCAGCCGTATCACGCAGACTGAGATGGTTATTTTGGATATTGTAAATTGAAATCGAAGAATCGTTTCTGGGCAAGCGGTTGAGTGAGTGACTGAGTTTCACAAGGTTTTGCGCGAACGGGAACCGACCAGCTTTTATAGGAGGTGGGAGTGAGCGCGATGAAACCACCGTGAAATGAAGGTAACGAACGTCTAGCGGCTCAGAAACGATTCTTCGATTTCATTTAATAATTTCCCCAAAATTATTTTCCTGCTTTTTTCAGGGCTTTCAGTGCCTGGCCTCCCATCGGGTAGAGTGCGATCAGGTTGAAGATGGTCATGAGGCCAACGCCTACGTCACCAAGATCCCATACTGTGGTGTAGGCTGCAAGTCCTCCGATGAAGAGCATTACAAGAGCCACGATTTTGTAGGCAGTCTGGTAACACCATTTATTTCCAAACAGGTAGGCTACGTTGGAGCGGGCATAGAACAGAATTCCAATGAAGGTGGAAAAACTGAACATTGCCAGGGTAGCTGCAATAAAGATTGTTCCAAATGTTCCAAGGTGGTACTGCATAGCAGTCTGCAGCAGATCCATGCCGACAAGTCCGTTGGTGAGTTCTTGTGGTACGAGAAGCAGGATCATTGCAGTACAGGTACAAATCACAATGGTATCAATAAATACGCCCAGTGACTGTACCAGACCAATTTTAACAGCGTCATCGCTTTTGGCAGCAGCTGCCGCACATGGTGCAGAACCGGAACCGGCTTCATTGGAAAACAGTCCTCGTTTTACACCATTCATTAATACGGCACCGAAACCGCCGGCTGCAACCTGGCGGAAACCGAATGCTTCCTGGAAAATACGTGCAAAAACGTCCGGCATCTGTCCGAGGTGTGTAAGAATGATAATGACAGTAAAAATAAAGTATGCACATGCCATGATCGGAACCATGATGTCCAAAACCTTTACGGTTGCATTTTTCCGAAGTACAATAATTGCAGCAAGAACAACAAGAATGATGGTCGTTGCCAGTGGCGGGATGGAAAATGCATTTTCAAAGGCAGAGGTAACAGAATTGCTGATTACCTGACTGATGCCGCACCAGCAGATAAGGCCGGAAATTGCAAAAAGTACAGCAAGTACGGAGTATTTGCGATAAGTGCCATCTTTTCTTTTGGCAAAAAAATGATGCATATAATAAGCAGGTCCGCCATGGTATCCGCCATAGAGCGGATCTTTTTCTTTGTGAAGCTGTGCCAGGGTACCTTCAATAAAAGCAGTAGAAGAACCAAGCAGTGCGGTGATCCACATCCAGAATACAGCACCGGCACCTCCGGCTGAGATAGCTGCCACAACACCTACCAGATTACCCATGCCAACGCGGGTAGCCGTGGAGACGATCAGTGTCTGAAACGAAGACAGACCGCCGCGTTTGTCTTTTTTTTCATTTAAGGCACGAACCATATCCGGAAAAAGGCGGATTGGCAGGAATCTTGTCCGAATGGTAAAGTAGATTCCGGTTGGAATCAGTAAAATAACCAGAAGCGGAAGACCTAATGTCCCGCCGCCAGGTAATGGAAGGGTGACCAGATCACCCCATAAAAAGTTGTATACAAGTTCAATAATTGTTGTCATAATGTCCCCCTTAGTTTTACAGCAATGATAAAAGCAAGTATAGCATATATTCCTGGAAACAACAACACTTTAAAGTGCGAAACTTTAAAGCAAAAAACAAAATTCCGAATGCGGTTTACATTCGGAATCTCATTTCTAATTTACAGATACTTCTCCGGCAAGGACTTTTTTGTAATCCTCATAATTCTTCTTCAGAAGTTCCGGGGTATTCAGTTCATATGGACATTTTTTCATGCACTGGCCACATTCCAGACAGTTCTCGATTTTTTTCATCTCTTTCTGCATCTGCGGAGTCAGCCAGCCGGCGCTCGGTGCGCGGCGCAGCATGAGGGACATGCGGGCACACTGATTGATCATAATGCCAGCAGGACATGGCATACAGTAACCGCAGCCACGGCAGAAATCACCGGTCAGTTCCAGTTTTTCTTTTTCGATATAAGCAGAAATTTCTTCATCCATGGAAGGGGTATTTTCCATATAAGAGAGCCATTCTTCCAGTTCGGATATTTTCTGGATTCCCCAGATTGGCAGAACGTTATCAAACTGTGTCATGTAGGCCATGGCAGCTTTGGAGTTGTGGATCAGCCCTCCAGCCAGTCCTTTCATGGCAATAAAGCCCATGTTCTGCTTGGAACAGGCTTCTACCAGTTTCAGTTCCTGTACCGAGGAAAGATAGCTGAACGGGAACTGCATGGTTTCGTACAGGCCGGAAGCGACACATTCTTCTGCGATACCGATCTTGTGTGCAGTGACACCGATGTGGCGGATCATACCCTGTTCTTTTGCTTTCAGCATACATTCATACATTCCTGTTCCGTCTTCCGGGCGGTAACACTGGTTGACACAGTGGAACTGGTACAGATCAAGATAATCGGTTTTGAGTAAGTGCAGGGATGTTTCTAGCTGACGCCAGAATTCATCCGGAGTCGTTGCGGCTGTTTTGGTGGCAATATAAATTTTATTGCGCATGTGTCCGAAGGCTTCTCCCATTTTTTCTTCGCTGTCGCTGTAGGCACGGGCAGTGTCAAAAAATGTCATGCCTCCTTCGTAAGCACGGTGCAGGATCTTGACTGCTTCTTCCGTGGATACACGCTGGATTGGTAATGCACCAAAGGCATTTTGTGGTGTCTGGATGCCAGTGGATCCTAATGTAATCTGTTTCATAATGTTTCACCTCATAAATAACTGTTTTTTATTCTGTTAAAAAGATATTGTATACTGATAAGAAGCATGGTGCAAGTTCAAGTCGAATTTGTTTGTGAGATTTGAAAAACATAAGATTTAGCGCTTGAACATCATGGAAAGACAAATGTACGTTGTATAAAGAAAAATGCTTGCATATTGCAAAAACCTGTGATATGCTTTTCTACGGATTTGTCGTTGGTCGTTGAAATCAGATGCATATTTTTGCATCGCAGACAAGTTCACTCTGGAGAGTCTTCGCATATGCGAAGCGCCGAAGGTGTCGCGGTTAAGTGATCG
>CAKREL010000105.1 GCA_934317205.1 uncultured Eubacterium sp. | reverse complement strand
TGAGCTGTCAGACGGCTGTTTACATAACATGGAACGAATCCGAACTGTGTCTGGAATGCCGGCCAGCATTTTCCTGCAATCGCAACGTATTTTCTGTATCCTCTATGCTCCTCTATCCAATCTTTCAAAGTAATCTCATACTGAGCCAGTTTCGGAAGGATCTCCGGCTTCTTATTTCCTGCACCAAGTTCTTCTTCCATCTCTTTTACAACGGCCGGGATTCTTTCATCACCTTCATGTTTGTTATAAGCCTCGAAAAGGTCAAGTTCAGAGTTTTCTTCAATCTCAACTCCGATATTGTAAAGCTGCTGGATTGGTGCATTACATGCAAGGAAATTCAGTGGACGTGGTCCAAAGCTGATGATCTTTAAGTCACTTAATCCGACAACTGCTCTCGCGATTGGTTCGAACTCATGGATCATATCAGCACATTCCTCTGCTGTTCCTACTGGATACTCCGGAATGTAAGCTTTTACTCCTCTAAGTTTCAGGTTATAGCTTGCATTAAGCATTCCACAATAAGCGTCTCCACGTCCCTGTGTCAGATTGTCCTGTGTTTCCTCTGCTGCTGCGACAAACATTTTCGGTCCGTCAAAATGTTTTGCAAGCAGTGTCTCTGAAATCTCCGGTCCGAAGTTTCCAAGATATACAACTAAGGCATTACATCCTGCTTTCTTTACATCTTCCAGAGCCTGTACCATGTGGATCTCGCTCTCTACGATACAGATTGGACATTCATAGACAGTTCCTTCACCATATTTTTTTGTATAAGCATCAATCAATGCTTTTCTTCTGTTCACGGAGAGACTCTCTGGGAAACAATCTCTACTTACCGCTACAACACCAATTTTTAATTCTGGCATGTTACTCATAATAAAATCCTCACTTTCTTTATACTTCTATATTCTCACCCTGTAATCCACAGAACGCACCTGCAATCCGCGCATCTTCATGCACGATCAGCCATTTATTCACAGCTGCAAGAAGTCTGTTTTCTCCCTCTTTCGCTGTTTCAAATGCTAGTTCTTCATTCGTTCCTTTCGGAAGAACTACCACACAGCGAAATCCCCCTTCCTGAGCAGTGCATGGTGCATAGTGAAGTGTTGTTGCATACAATTCTACACCGGTTCCTGCCGGAACAAGGAATGCTTCTACCTTCGATGTATCATAGATATCACCATTTTCAATATCCTGCTGCATTCCAAGAAGCAGGATCAAATCTGTTTGTGCGATATCAAGTTCTGAACTTCTGTGATATTCTAATGCATTCAATTTATGGTTGTCTCCATTACAGTATCCGATCTGGATTGGCAGTCCGCCGAATCCTTTTTTGCAGATTTCAGCTGCTTCCGGAAGTACTTCCAGTTTCTCAACAGACGGTACATAGACAACGTCTTGCGGAAGTGGTGTGTGTTCCATCTCTTTTAAGATCTTCTCAAAAGAGTATTCCATGATGATCTTGCCGTATTTTCGGAAAGATATATCTGTTACATTCTGGATTTTCATGATGTCTCCTAATTAATCTTATATTTCTAATTCGGCATATCTTTTTCTTCATCTGCAATATATTCAAAGAAATCAAAATCTGCATAATGCTTATGAAGCACTCGATCTGCGCATGTAAGTCCTACAAATGTACCTGTAAATTCGCCATATTTGCAATACTCATCTGAAAACCTTGTTGTATCAAACGGTCCACCGATTTTTTCATAATCTTCTCCATCATAGCTCCACTCAAACCATGATTTTCTTCCTTCAATATTGAGTCTCAAGTAAATTGGCACATCATCCACCGGAATTCTGGTGTTAAGAAGCTCTGTCTTAGTGCCATTTTCCAAATGAATAATTGAAAGTGCACTCTGCCCTAACGTCTGGCTATAATATTTGCGAAGATTGATATAGTTCATATTGTCGTAATACATAATCAATCCTGCACTATGCTGATGAACTTCTGGTTTGTATTCCATTTTTGTCGTCACTCTCGCATATACACTGGTCAGTTTTCTTGCAAGAATGCTGACTTTATTCAGCGATGTCCTGGATTCCTGACCACGAATTCTCACGTATCCCGGACGTGCCTTCACATCTGCAAATCTCTCTGGCATGATTCTCGGTGCATAATACCAGTTGCCGAGTTCTTCCCCATCAAAATCATCAAAATCAGGAATCTGAGGAACCGGATATTCTGGAAGTTTACTTTCTTCTACATATTCTTTTGCAAGGTTGTCACCATCATACATACGAAGCCATCCATCATCGGTCCATTTCATTTTCTGAATTGCAGTTTCTCGTCCCAATGTACAACGCAGTTCCGGTGCAAATGGTCTTGCACAAAGATGCACAAGATATACTTCTCCAAGAGAAGTCTCAATATAACTTCCGTGGCCAGATTTTTGCAGATAACTTTCCGGATTGTAGTACTTTGGTTTTAAATGATCCGGATCCTGACGTTCATTGGATACACCCGGCACACTTGTAACGATTGGATTCATCGGATCTCCCACATACGGTCCCCATACATGTTCGGAACGCCCCATAGTAACACAGTGATTATAACCCGTGCCACCTTCCGCACACATAATATAATAATATCCATTGCGTTTCGTAAGATGTGGTGCTTCAATACATCCACGGTCTGTACCGCCGTTCCAGATTCGCTTTGGGTATCCAATGACTTCTTTCTTCTCCGGCGAATACTCTACCATACAGATTGCTCCCGGCTTTTCATATCCTTCGCGCGTTTCCCATTCAAGCGAAACGATATACTTTCTTCCATCGTCATCATGCAGAATCGAAGCATCAAACCCCGCTGAATGTAAATAAATCGGTTTACTCCAAGGTCCGCGAATGTCTTTTGCCGTAACCACATAATTGTCTACGTCAAAATATCTAGCATTCATAGAGTTCATCACTCCATATACCACGTAGAACAAATCTTCCTGCTCACAATAGGTAAGGCACGGTGCCCAGATTCCTTTTGCGGAAGGGAGTTTTTTTAAATTCACCTCTTCATCATCAGTCAACACATGTGTATAAAGTTCCCAGTTTTTCATATCTTTTGAATGGTATATCGGAATTCCCGGCATCCATTCAAACGTTGATACTGCTATATAGTAATCGTCGCCTTTTCTGCAAATGCAAGGGTCTGGATTAAATCCTTTAAAAATTGGGTTATGTATCATGTTCATTTCCTCCTTAAACATCGGTCAGACTCTTGGAAACCACCCAAAATCTACACATCTTCCAAGATCCCAGCTATCCCATCCGAGCCAGCCTTTTGTATTAACAGTATCTGTCAAAAGTTTATAACTCCAGTAAAAATAACCGCTTCCGGTATTCCAGGCTTCAAGCTGCGCTTTTGCAACTGCCTCATAGATTAGCTTCTTTTCTTCCGCTGTCACAGCACTTTCCACTTCTCCATCTAAACCATTAAGCACAGATTGACCGCCCTTTGTGTCCCATCCACATGCTAATGAATTAAACAAGCACCATTCTCCACAAATCACCGGGAAATATTTTTCCATTTCCTCGATATCTCTCTGATAATGTTCTCTGATATAATTTACATATCCTTCAACAGTTTGCTCACATCCGTTCGCCTCAGCAAACATCAAATACTGATGGGTATCCAGCACTACATTTTTATAATTTGCTTCTTGCATGAATCCTTTCCAGGCTTTCAGTTCAAATCCATCATGGAACACAAAATATTTTTCATCCGGCATATACACACGGATTCTTTCATATGCTTCTTTATAAAAATCTTTTAGAAAATCAATCGTCACAGGACCGGAGCCTTCTGCCAGTTCAGGTTCTACTGCCGGGTATCTTTCCTGCACATTCATGGTTTTCCACATGTTTTCTGTTATTGGTTCATTAAGTACTTCTATTCCCCACAAACCTTTTCTCGTTCCATAACGCTCAGCCAGACGTTCCAGTACTGTTAATACAAATTCTACTTCCTCCGGATGTTTTGCCCACTTGCACACACCACTGATTCCACCGTTATCAAACCCATTTTGGCTAAGCGGAGCGGTATGAAGATCAATAAGCACCTGTAAGCCGTATGTTTCTGCCCAGTTAAATGCTTTGTCCAATTCTTCGATACAGCCGATAAACGGTTCTCTGTCTCCAAAGATAAAATATGGAACCGGAATTCTCACTGCCTCCATGCCCATAGACTTAATTGTCACAAAATCACGCTCTGTAATATATTCCGAACGATGAATTTTAATTCTCGCTTCGTATACCTCTTTGGAAAGCTGTCTTGGCAAGTAGTATTCATCTTCTGCGGTAGTCCCGTCAAATAATGCCGGACTCATCCATTTTTCCAAAACCAGCCAGTTTCCAAGATTGACTCCTTTAACTTTCATAGCATAACTTCTCCTAGTATATACTTTCTTTGGTCTGTTTTACCAATTCTATTTTGTCTGACGTGCTTTTAAATCTTCAATGATCTGTGGGAATTCTTTATCCAGTTTCCAGAATTTCATAATCACAAGTCCACTTGCATACACAGCAATTGGAATCCATACAAAACAAATTTCAATTGAATGAAGTGCGGATGGCGTTTGAATTGCAGCCTCTCCTACATATCCGCCTACTTCCAGAATAATTCCGAGAAGCGCAGATCCAATACCATTTCCAATCTTATATCCGAAACTACATGCACTGTTTACAAGACCTTCTGTACGGTAACCTGTCTTCCACTCACCATAGTCAATTGTGTCAGATACCATAGCCCACATCGTTGCTCCGCCACACGCATTACCAATACCGCGGATGATACTTGAAATTACGATTCCAGCCATCACTCCGCCGGCAAAATTCAGAATTACCATTCCAAGAATATCAAGTACAAGACCGATTGCAAATACATTTCTCTTTCCAAGACGTTTTACCAACATTGCAATAAAGAACATTCCAAGAATCTGCACTACATTGAAAATTCCATTAATCGTTGAGACAAGATTTCTATTTCCTAAAATATCTTTCGCATAATATACAGTTGCTCCACCGTTTACAGAGTACATTAAGAAAAATAATGCAAGCATTCCTGTCATCATAATCCAGTATTTATTTTTAAATAATGCTTTGATGCCTTCTTTAAACGGTACGTCTTCTACCTTTCCGTCTTCTCCTGCTGCGGCAGGTTTTACTCTTTCCTTTGTTCCAAAAAAATTTAGAAGGAATGCTACAATCGCTACAAGACCAAACACACAAAATGTTTTTGTCCATGCAGATGCATTGTTACCAAATTTTTCTACTAACGGTAATGTAAATGTATTAATTGTCAAAGTTCCTGCTGTTGCCAACAGATTTCTAAAAATACTTAATACTGATCTTTCGTACGGATCCTGTGTCATTAATGCATTTAATGCAGAATATGGCACGTTGATTGCTGTGTAAATAACTGTAGATACCAGGTTATATGTAATAAACACATATACAAGTTTTGGTGTGGATGCCCAGTTTGTCGGTACAGAGAATAACAAAATTCCTGAAATCGCAAACGGAATACACATACGCAGAAGCCATGGTCTGGCTTTACCAAATTTAGACTTTGTACGGTCTACAATCACGCCCATGATGATATCACTGACACCATCGAAGATTCTTGACACCATCATGATTGTTCCAACTGCCATAGCGCTTACTTGTGCATAGTCCGTATAGTAAAATAATAAGAACGCTGACATTGCGGTATAAATAATGTTACATCCAAAATCTCCACACCCATAGGAGAATCTCTCAAATACTTTTGAAAAGGTCAATTTATCCTTTGATTTCATTACACTATTCCTCTTTCATCCTTAATTTTGTTAATAGATTCACTTTGTTATACGCGCGCTAAACACTTTATTTCATACCATTATAGTACCATACATCTAATCAGCATCATAGGTCGTATCATATGCAATTTATAGGTCAATATTCTCTTTTTATTATTGTTCTGCTATGTTATACTAATATTAATCAATACAATTATTAACATATAACAATGAAAGGAGACCTTCAACTTATGTCAGACCTTCATTCCGAGCATCTTCGCTTTACTTCCAAAAAAAAACATACCTCATCCACTTCTTCTGATAGAAACAACTTTTTCTATGAAATTATCTCGACACTAGAATCTACTGGTGTACATTTCCGTACATCCATTGATCCTGGCAGTTATGTTCCTGCCCATTTACATCAAGCAATCGAAATAGTTTACTTATTAGAAGGAAGTCTTACCGTCACGATAGAATCCACTATCCGTGAATACCATGCCGGCGAATGTATTCTTATCAATTCAGATGTTATTCACTCTACCAAATGTACAGCACCAAACAAAGCAATTCTGTTTCAGATTCCGCTTACCTTTCTCTCCATCTATATCCCAGATGCTGATCAATTGGTATTTAACTTAGACAACCCCAATAACAGTGATATCCGCCGTACAAAACTGGACATTTTCAAAGATACACTATCGAAAATGCAGATTATAAACGACGTCAGACCTGAAGGCTTTTCCTTACGATTTAACAGCCTCCTGTTCGAAATTCTGTTCCAACTATTTCACAACTTTAGTGTACGTATTGTCCACAGTAACCAATCACAACGAAATAAGGATCGCGAACGACTTAATAAAATATTAGAGTATACCAAACAGAATTACCACCGACATATCAGCATTGAGGAGATTGCTAATGTTGCCTATCTGCAATCCGGATATTTCTGCCGTTTTTTTAAAAAGAATATGGGCATTACTTTTTTAGAATATCAAAACGAATTAAGGCTATCCTATATTTATCAGGATATCATCTCCACCAATGATGCCATAAAGGACATCTTAGAAAGACATGGATTTTCAAATTACAAATTATTCCGCCGAATTTTTTATGAGCATTTTGAATCTACGCCTACAGAAATTCGGAAAATGCGTGGCAAACGCATATCTACCCAAAAATAATTTTACAAGTTCTCATCAATCTGTCTCGTAACATAATACTTGAACTTTTTTTAAATTATACTCTCATGAAAAAAAGACACATATGTTTTGCAACGCATTTATATGTGTCTTTCTATGCTTTGTGTCCGACAATAACCTCCTTGTGCTTAGAGTATATGAAGTTTTGGCTTTATCTTGTAGTTTGCGAATATACGTGCAAATAGAAAAAGC
>CAKREL010000104.1 GCA_934317205.1 uncultured Eubacterium sp. | reverse complement strand
GCGCCGATCATCTGAGGCTGTACCCAGAGTGCACAGCAATCGCCGTTTTCATCCTTTTCAATGCTCTTTGGAGCCTGAAGCAGCATCAGCTCGATACCTTCCATAACAGCAGACTCGATCTCTGTATCCAGAGCAGTCATATCCTCCTGACGTCTTCTATATACAATGCGAACGTCTTTTGCACCACAGCGGAGCGCACTTCGTGCAGCATCCATAGCCACATTTCCACCACCGATAACAGCAACGGTCTTTCCTGTGTAATCCGGGCGATGGCCATGACCGATTTCATCCAGCATCTCTACCGCAGAAAAAACGTTATTTGCATCAATATTTTCCAGGCGGAGTTTTTTACCTTTCTGGGCACCGATAGCAACAAACATTGCATCGTGGCTGTTTCTTACTTCCTCGACAGAAATATCCACACCTACGTTTGTATTATATTTCACTTCAATATTTCCGGTGGAAAGAATCGCATTCATATCTTCATCCATGCGTTCTTTCGGGAATCGATAATTTGGGATGCCGTACATCAGCATACCGCCTAAGTGCTCTTTTGCTTCATAAACGGTTACTTTATGTCCCATCAGAGACAGGAAATACGCTGCTGTCATTCCGGCCGGGCCACCACCGATAATGGCAACTTTTTTGCCGGTGGATACATTTGCCTTCGGAACAGCTACCTGATCTGCTGCAATCTGATCTACCGCGTATTTCTTAATACCGCGGATATTGATAGAATCATCGATCAGATTTCTGCGGCAGCGCTCCTCACACGGATGCTCACAGATCATAGCGCAGGCTGTCGGCAATGGATTATCACGGCGGATCAGATTAATAGCATCTGCATAATTACCTTCATGTACATGTGCGATGTAACCCGGAATGTCGACATGCGCCGGACATAATGTTACACATGGCACTTTCTGTCCTACGTTCTGCGGACATTCATGCACCTTGATATGACTTTCATACTCATCTGAAAAGGTTTCAAGGCCTTCCAGTACTTCAATAGCGGACTGATAACCGATGGCACAATCTGCGGAATCGCGGATCATGACAGCGATTTCTTTCATCTCGTCCAGCATTTCCATGGTTCCTACACCATTCAGAATCTTCTCTAACAATTTTGCAAGCTGCGGAAGCCCATCACGACATGGTACACATTTTCCACAGGTCTGATTCATAGAAGCATGCAGCAGTGATAACTGTACCGTCAACGGGCATGTTCCAGGCGGGTAGACTTCTACTTTTCTGGAGAATTTCTCTAACAGATCCCCGATGATCACATCACGGCTGTGCTTTCCGGCAAGATAAATCTTACTCATTTTTATAATATCCCTCCTAACCAGTATCGCAACAAGATACTGTAATATATTTATTATAATGGAAAAAAAGTGCTTTCAACGTATGCCAAAAGCACTTTTTTGTACATGAATTTGTGCAATCCACACATTCTGTAAAGCGGACATTCGCTGCAGATTGCTCGCCTCTGGCTAATACCTGCTGTTATTAAGCGGATGCCTTATTTTTTCTGAGATAAACGAACCAGTATGCACATCCGATACAGATCGCGCCACCTACGATATTTCCAAGTGAAACCGGAAGCAGATTTTTCCCAAAGAAATTGCCCCAGGTCAGATTTGTCAGATCTACTCCTGCATCTGCAGCAGCCTGTACATAGATTGCGTTTGTTTTTGCAAACAATCCTGCACTGATGTAATACATATTTGCGATACTATGCTCAAATCCACAGAGCACAAACATCATGATCGGGAAAAACAATCCTACAATCTTGCTGACTACTTCTTTTGCTGCAAAAGAAATCCATACTGCGGTACATACAAGGAAATTACAGAGAATACCTTTGATAAATGCATCCCCAAACGGCATGGAACATTTGCTTACTGCCGTAGATAATACGGATACGGCCATGCCATTTCCAAACAGAGACGGCTGATGACTGAAAGCAACGCCCGCACCTACCAGTATTCCACCAATCAGATTACCGATATATACGATCACCCAGTTTTTCAGCATCTGGCTGACAGTGATCTCCTTCTCCAGAAGAGGGATTGTCAGCAGACAGTTTCCGGTAAAAAGTTCACTTCCTGCGATCAGAACCATCGTCAGTCCTCCGGGGAACACGCAGGCTCCGATAAATTTTCCAAGAGACGGCTCTGTGATGGACACGGCAACAGTGGTTGCTCCGACACCGCCGAATCCGATAAAAGCGCCTGCCAGAATAGCAAGAATGATCATTTTCGGAATCGGTGTGTTGACCTTACTTTTTCCAGTTGCAATGTAATTTTTGGCCACTTCGGCCGGTGTAAAAAAGTTCATAATGATACCTCCCGTTTATACTCCTTATACTTTTGTATCTATTTTAATACAATTCACACCTCCTTTGTATGTCTATAAATACAAAAAAACCTTTGAAAAATATGCTATTCATACATTTGTATATCGTGCTATAATAATTGTATATGTTTTTTTACAAAGGAGAACCACGATGCAGATACCATTGAACGTACTTTTATATCAGCTTTCTGCCAACAGCATCTATGAAAGCCAGAACATTGACCTGACTTGCAGTTTTGACGGTGTACAGCTTTTTGATCAGGCACAGATAGCCGGAACTTATGAAACCCAGCTTTATCTGGTTGCAGATCAGGTACTTTTAAATGCGCTTGGCAGAACTTCAGATCAGAACCTTCAGTCAAACTGTACCTTTCTGTGTATCTGTCAGGACGAAAAAATCCATACCACTGATTTTCCATCCAGTCTTTCCATGGTTCTGCTATATACCGATGAATCTTTTCCGCTCGTATTCAACCGGATTTTAAAAATCTTCCATGATTTTGATGTCTGGGACAAAAATTTTCATCTGATGCTGATCCAGCAGAAATCTCTTCAGGACCTTTTAAACCTGTCTAGAGATTTTCTGATCCACCCGATCGTGGTACTGGATCGAAATTATTCTATCCTGGGTTATCTCAAAAATCCGGAAGTCAGCGACCCGATCATGGAATCCATCCTTTCCGCCGGATATGTCACACCACAGATTATGGAACGGCTGCGCCAGGATGGACTGATCTCCGCCTCAGAGCAGACAGAAAATCCGCTGATCAGCTGGTATAGCCTGAGCACCCACGACTGTTATTACAGTATGATGTACCGTTTCAAAGCAAACAATCATACCGTTGGCTACGCACTGATCTTTCACTGCGCTGTTCATCCGCGGACAAATTATCTCTATCTGATGAATATCGTAGCCGAAAACCTGCAGCTTTTTTTCCAGCAGAAGCGTTTTACCAACCGCTCTTCTTCTGAGATCTATGAACCGGTCTTCCATGACATTTTAGAACACCCGGATACTCCACAGCAGCAGATTGAAGATCAGCTGGGTTATATCCCGGATCTGACTATGAACGGACGCTTTATGCTGGCAGTTATCCGATACAATGGAGAGCAGGATCTGCCATTTTCCTTTGTCAGTTGGAATCTGAGGACTTCCATTCCCCAGTTGAAACCATTTGTATACCAGAATACTCTCTATATATTAAAAAATAACAGCGAGAACGAAAGCTATGCCACCTTTCTGACACCGGAAGAAACAACGATTTTCCAGAAAAACTTCCGAAATCAGTATTTCGAATGTGGCATCAGCAATACCTTCTTCTCCCTGATGGATCTGCCAACCGCTGCACTCCAGGCCCGAGAAGCATTGAATCTCAGTACCACCAATCCTGAGAATGGTGCTCCATCTTTTTATTATTTTTCCAGCATTTATACCCGGTATCTTCTGCAGGAATTAAAAAAAGCCGGTCTGGACAGGCAGATGGCCTCTCCGTGCTACGAAGTACTGCGCCAGTACGATGAAACCCACAACGGCGATCTGTGCTATATTTTTATGCAATTTCTGAAAAACGGACGAAATGTCAACCAGACAGCCGCCGCCATTTTCCAGCACAGAAATACCGTACTGAATAAGGTAAAAAAAGCCGTTTCTATCATGCAAAATGAATGTGAAGATTATCAGGCACACATTGCCTTTATCCTTTCTTATATGAATGATCATGAAAATGATCTGTAAAAAGAAATCTGACGCCGTTTCCTCTCAAAAAATCCTCGTTGCCACTTATCATAGTTAAGTAACAACGAGGATTTCTTATTTATCACATATACTGTTTTTTAATTCATGCATTTCCCAAACTCTATTTATTTTAGATTATTACATAAGTTTTGTTTCTTCTAATTTCTCTGTAAAAGCATCGTTTGCCTTGATGATCGGTTTGCGAAGAACCAGGCCGACAATGAGGGAAATTCCCAAGAATATCGCCAGTTTTCCAAGATTGATCCAGTAATTCATGCCATACATGCCTCCCACGGTCTCCCGCAGTGCCGCCATACTGTGTGTAAATGGAAGCAGCGGATAAACTGCCCTGAAAAAAGATGGGGCAACCTCAATTGGAAACGTTCCACCGGTTCCGGCTACCTGCACAACAAGCAGGATCACGCTGACCGCTTTACCGATGTCTCCCAGAGACACAGTCAGTGTATAAATAATATTTACAAATACCAGACTTGAGAACCAGCATCCCAGCAGGAACAAAAACGGATGCTCACACTGAATCCCAAGATAGAGCAGATCACCTAAAGCGATCAATGTACTCTGGAACAAACCAACAATCATAAATGTAATAAAACGCCCAAAATAGATCTGATGCAGCTTGACATTTTGTAATCCTTTCGTACAATTCTCAGATACATTGACTTTCAGCATCGCTACCAGAACGATACCACCGATCCAAATCGACAATACAGAATAAAACGGTGCCATGGAAGATCCATAATTAGCAATTTCATATATCTTGTGCGTATCCAGCGAGACAGGAGCTGCCAAAAATGTACTAATCGCAGATTTATCTCCGGAAATCAAAGCTTCCAGCTCGGAAAAATCTCCGCTCGTTTCCATCTCATCCAGTTTAGCTGTCGTATCTGCAATCCGCTCAGATGCTGCCGTCAGCAGTTCAGCAGAATCTCCCAGCACTTTCTGGATTTCTGACAGATCAGAATCTGCTGTATCTGTCAGTTTATAAATGCCGCTGGCACTCTGATCCAGCTGCGAGAGCAGACTGGAAATCTCCTTTTTGGAAAATGTCAGGGACGCTGACAGCTGATTTAATGATTTTTGTAGCGAAGATTTATAACTTGCAGACACACCGGATATATTTTCCTGATTCTTTGCTGCCAGATCCTTTAACTCACTCCGTGCGGTGCCAAGATCGGTGGTGGCATCCCGCAGGCCTTTTGCACTGTCCTGTAATTTGCTTTGCAGATTTTTCTGCTGCTGAATGGAGGTATCCATCCGAACCACAATTGCATCGACAAGCGGAGATGTCTCCGGGTACTTATCTGCGACTGCTGCCACAGAATCCCTCACTGAAGTATAGGCAGTCACAACGTTTCCAACCTGACCGGCCAGAGTATCCAGCGTGGATGCAATCTGCTGTGCATCCGCACTTTCATTTGAAAAGGCATCTGAAATGACCTGATCCATCTGATCGTATACATTTTCTGCTGATTTCAATGCTGCTGCGACACTGTCTGCGGCCGCATCCATAGAATCATCCAGACTGGAAAATGTTTTTGATGTCTCCTGAAATGTCTGTCTGCTCTCCTTCGTCTGCTCTTGCGCAGTTTGCAAAAATTCCGTAGTAGAATGCAACAGTTTCTGTGCAGAACCTGTCATATCCGAAAAAGATTCCAGTAAACCGGCAGAAGCGGTCAGATCTCCTGCAATCTGATTCAGATTTGTATTCAGATTAGCCACGATCGTCTCCGCTCCACTGGCTTCTGTCATATTGGAAACTGCCTGCAGCACCGTCAGCGTTGTATCTGAAATTGTCTCGATAAATACCTCATTTACCTGACGCTGCACTGCACTGGCTCCTTTATCTGTCACCTTCGGCGCAATCGCATTTTCCTTTGCATTGGAATAATAGGTAATCTCCGGTTTTTCCACCTTTTCAGAAAAAACGCTCATCATTTTATCACTGAAATCTTCCGGAATAACGATAGCGGCATAGTATTTGCCGGATTTCACCCCGCTGGAAGCTTTTTCCTCCGTGGTAAATACCCACTCCATCTGGGTATTTTCCCTTAAAGCTGACAGTACTTTATCACCGATATTAATTTCTATCGGAATCAGACTTCCCTCATATCCTTTGTCCACACTTGCCACCGCAACTTTCAGATTACCGGTATTGGAATACGGATCCCAGCTGGCTGCAATATTGAACCACGCATACAGGCACGGGACAACACTGATACCAATGATGACAACAATCGCAATGACATTATTGCGGATGCGCATCATATCCCGTTGAAAAATTTTCCACACATTTTTCATCAGATGTCTCCCTCCTTAATCTTTTTCACAAGTTCCTCCGGCTCCAGTCCGCTCATCTCAAGCTGACGTACAATGCGGTCATGCAAATACTCCACACAGATCAGATATACTACCAGTGCGATCAGTGAAATGATCCAGAGCACCAGAAATACAAATTTAGCCGGTAATACAAAGGATAAAATCAAAAATACAAGTGGTATCACAAGGATTCCCGCGAATCCAATGCGCACCATTTTCGGATATTTCAATTCAAACTTTCCGGATTTTTCCAGAAAACGGCGTTTTGTCAAATCATCCCGCATCAAGATTTCAAGCATCAGCTGCATCTGCGGAAGCTGTTTTTCACTGCCGGCAGTCTCACCTACCATCATCTCAGTCTCTTCCAGACGACGGTCAAACAGATGATTCAGATTCATCAGCAACGGCCGGAGCACCAGACCAACGAAGAGTGCCAGTGCTAAAAATACAAACATCACTGCCATATTTTTCACATAAGTATTCTCGTAAAATCCTGCGATGCACTCACGCATGCCGCGGATAGAATACGTAAATGGCAAGAAAGGATTGAGTTTCTGGAAAAATCCAGGCATCATCTCGATCGGATACGTACCGGAAGAACCCGGAATCTGCAGGATGATCAGAAATACACCCAATGCTTTTCCGATATGCTTGAACGTAAGTGCCATTGCAAAAATAATATTTACAAAGATAAAAGAACAGAACATGCCACTTGCCACAAACAGGGCCGGGTGTACACACTGCACTTTCAACAATACAATATCACCGATGCAGACGAT
>CAKREL010000103.1 GCA_934317205.1 uncultured Eubacterium sp. | reverse complement strand
ATTGTCTTTATTTTCTGCACATTCGGAGTAACCGAAGTGTTGTTCTCATTGAGCATTGGATTTTGGGATCTTCGGAACTTTTCTTTGTTCCTTTTATCTCTCCTCCTTTGTTCTATCTGTACTATATCACCTATTATTAGCCATGTCAACACCCGAGTGCTAATTTCACAGTTTTTTCACATTTTTACTACTTTATTTCCATTCCTCCCTTTTCTGCATCAAAAAAAGTGTGGTTCTGTCATATAAGCTGGACTTACGCTGGCAGGCTACACACTTTTTCTTACAAATATTAGATTTAACTACGTGCGAATGTACATCATCTGCACGAAATGTCTTTTATTTGATAGAAAATTCGATACAATTTTCTACCAAACAGAAAAACGAGTAGCTGGTAAACTGGATTTACGCTTACTCGCTACTCGTTTATAGTCGTTATATTTCCTGATTGTAAAGCGGACATTCGCAATCCGCTTTCGCTACTTGCTCATGAACGCAGTCGCTTTGCGACCTGCGTTCAAAAAGTCAAACAGATTTTTGCATCACTTTTTATTCTTCTGTCTTCTCTTCGTCTTCAAATGCTTCCTCTTCTACCGGAGCATCCTCTTCCTCTGATTCCGCAGTTTCCTCATCTGCTTCTTCCTCAGAATCTACTACTTCGCCTTCATATACTTCCGGCTCTGGTTTCTCGCATTTTGCACCACAGGAAGAACAGAAATTCGCATCATCAGCAACGGCTGCACCACACTCCGGACATCTTCTGATCCCACGAATACCATCTTTCGCTGCTTTCAGTTCACCGATTTCTTCAAACGCAGCCTTAATCTCTTCAATCTGTGCAAATTCGGAATCCTCGTCATCCTTATGCTCATGATAATATGCCTGACCCAGATCCTGATAAAGTTTACGGATCGCACCTTCGCGTTCCTGGATATCTAATGCGATTCTCGCTGTATCTTTAATTTCCTTTGCTTTGCTTAATCCTGTCTTTCCTGCTGCTGAAATTGTGTTTCCTAATTTGTCAAAAAAAGCCATTTTCAAAACCCCTTTCTGTGTACGTTCATTGCGTTATTGCAGATTCAAACAGTAAGAAAAGTCTGTGAAATTCTGCATTAATTATGATAACTTTTTCTATATTATACCGCAATTTCGCCATGACACAAGGAATTTTCTATAAACTTTTTATTAATTGCAGTCGATACATTTTGTTTACAATACTTCTCTGACACAAATGTAAACCATGTATGCGGCATAGACAACAAGCATACTCACACCGCCTGCCCGCGTCAGAAGCTGCTTTTTCCATACAAGAGCCATAATATATACACTGACAATAACTAAAATCACAATGTCGATCAGATTGTTCATGTTCATTGCAATCGGGCTGATCGCGGATGCAAGTCCACCTACCAGCAGAATATTGAAAATATTGGAACCAATGACGTTTCCAAGTGCCATTCCCGCCTGATTTTTCTTTGCAGCAACCACAGATGTCACAAGTTCCGGAAGAGATGTTCCTATCGAACAGATGGTCAGACCGATTAATGTCTCACTCAGTCCAAATCCACGGGCAATTGTTTCTGAGCAATTTACAACAACCTGTCCACCAATCACAATCGCCACCAGACCTCCGCCAATAAATACAAGACATTTCCATAATGGAAGATCCTTAATCTCTTCTTCCTCGAGCAGATCTCCGGCTTTTCTCGTATTTCTGGCAATCCGAACCATAGCATACAAGAATACTGCAAAAAGCACAACCAGAATGATACCGTCCACATGTCCGACTTTCATTCCGATCAATCCCATGATTCCTATGATCACAGCAACCAGTACAGAAAACGGAAACTCTCTTTTTAACGTCTCCTTTTTGATTTCCAGCGGCTGAAATAAAGCGCAGACGCCGCATACTACCAGCAGGTTAAAAATATTTGACCCGATGACGTTACTGATGGCCATTTCATTACTTCCATGTAAGGATGCGGAAATACTGACTGCACATTCCGGTGCACTTGTTCCCATTGCCACAATCGTCATACCGATGATGAACACCGGTACATTAAATTTCTTTGCAACAGAACCACTGCCTTCTACAAAGAAATCTGCGCCCTTAACCAACAGTACAAATCCAATAACGACACCTATAATTGCTAATATCATTTTTATCTTCCTTTCTCATTTCTCACTATTTTTGCATATAGCATTTTTTGTTACTCACTGTTCTACCCGGATCATCCAAAAAGTCCAAGATGTTCGATTAAGATCTTCACACCGATTCCAATCAGGATGATGCCGCCCAAAATCGTTGCTTTATCCTTGAATTTGCTTCCAAATACATTTCCGATCAGCACACCTGCGATTGTAAAACAAAAGGTAATACATCCGATGATTGTTACAGATGTGAGCAGTCTCACCTGCAGAAAAGCAAATGTGATACCGATTGCCAGTGCATCGATACTTGTGGCAATTGCAAGCAGGAAAAATTCCCTCAGATTGATTCGCACGCTCTCCTCCGGACAGACTTCTTCATTTTCTCCTTTTTCTTTGATCACATCCAGGATCATTTTTCCACCGATCAGTGCAAGCAGTATAAATGCGATCCAATGATCAATAGCTGTAATATAAGACTGAAACTGGTTTCCAAGAATCCATCCCAATGCCGGCATCAATGCCTGAAATCCTCCAAAAAATGCTGCCAGTACAAGCATATATTTTTTATCTACTTTTCGCATGCTCAAGCCTTTACAGATTGCTACCGCAAAGGCATCCATGGAAAGGCCGACACCGATCAGTGCCAGTTCTAAGTAACCCATAATTCAATTTCCTCCATATTGTATTATTTAACTACTCGCATCAGGAAATACCATTAACAGGTAATTTGACGTAATTTCCTGTCATACGAAAAAAGAGACCCAGGTATGCCATAGAATTAAATAATAATCCTTATTGACATACATGAGTCTCATTCATTAAGATTTGCCAGATTATCCTAAAAATGATAAACAGGTTGTTGACAAATCACACAATTCTTACTGTGCAAACTACTCCCTCACGAAGTTCTTTCAACTATAGCGTAATGAGGAGGATTTGTCAATGTTTTTAACCGTTTCATTATAAAGTTTTAATCATAAAATGACATCAAAAATTGTCCCTTCGGACGGATTAGATCTGACGGTAATGCTGCCATCATGCACACGCACGATTTCACGAACGAGAGCAAGTCCAAGTCCTACACCACCAAGCTCCCGGCTTCTGGATTTATCCACGCGAAAGAATGGTTCAAACACGCGCTCCTTAAGTTCCTCCGGGATTCCGCTTCCTGTATCCTCCACAGACAAATGCACATGGTTTTCCTCCTGATCTGCAGTTACTGTAACCTGACCACCGAAATGATTATACTTTATGGCATTCTCCACAAGATTGTATACCATCCTATAAATAAGGATATCACTTCCTCGCAGCGTTATATCTTTACATTTTCCGATTAATTTTATATTTTTTTCCTGTGCGAGAGGTTCCAGATCCGCCAACACCTCATCTACAAGTTCATCCACTGCAATTATTTCATCCCGCCCCACAGTCTGAAGTTCACTCATGTCGAGAAGCGTCTTTACCATTTTGTTGAGTCTGTCGTTCTGTTCGGTAATCATTTTTATTGTTTGCAAAGTGTCTGCATCATTCCCCGGATGCTGAGTGGAATTATATAAATCAAGCTGTACCTGCATCAGTGCCAATGGTGTTCTGAGTTCATGCGCTGCATTTGCAGTAAATTGCCTCTGTAACTCAAATGCATCCGAGAGACGCGTAAGCATCTTGTTGTACGAAATGCTAAGCTGGTTGAGTTCTTTCACTTTGTTTTCTTCTATTTGTGAATCTGCCAGATTCTGTGCCTCTACCTCCTCGATTTTATCAGAAAACTCCCGGATCGGTCTGAGTGCATGCCCGCTTATAAAATAGGTCACTACCCCACCCATAAGCGCCAGTACAGCCGAGATTATAAAACTGTTTCTTTTATAGTCTGCTTTATTATTGTACACTTGCAGGGAAAAGTCATTTGCGAACTCCTCCCACTTATCCTCAGGAATGCTGATATATATTTCATCCGAATCATCCACATTTACATCTTCCTGCGCATCAACAGCCTCTTGCAGGGAGTCGATATAATACACACCATTTTTATAGACAAGCATCGTCAGGCAGCCACATATAACGGCAATATATAGTGTAATGATGCAGGTCAGTCTCCACTGCAGCGACATTTTTTTCATCGTTCGAACTCCTCTCGTATTTTGTAGCCTTCCCCCACTTTGTTCAAAATCGGGTCATATTCCAGCACAGCCTTAAGCTTTCTTCTAAGCGAAGACATATGCACCCGGATGGATCCACTAAAACTGTCTACGGTTGCATCCCAGACATGCTCGATCAGTTCCTCCTGGCTTACCGGTCTGCCCTGATTGAGAAGCAAATATTCTAAAATACCACTTTCTTTTCTTGTCAGAGACACCAGCTGCCCTTTTGCATATGCCTCACGTTTTACCGTGTCGAACCTTATCTCGCCACTTTCCAGACATACATTCTTCTGCACAAATTTTCTTCTTGTCAGGCTTCTGATGCGTGCCTCAAGTTCCTGTAAATGGAACGGTTTTTCCATATAATCATTTGCTCCTGCATCCAATCCTTCCACTTTATCCGCAATCTGTCCTCTTGCTGACAATATGAGAACCTTTGTCTCCTCATTTCTCTGTCTGAGTTCCTTTAAAATCTCCATTCCATCCATCCCTGGCAGATTCAGATCGAGAACGATCAGATCATAATTCTCTGCAAGAATACATTCAAAAGCCTCTTCCCCATCATAGCAGGTGTCCACTTCATATCCGGCAGCATACAGACTTTTTGCAACTGTATCACATATTTGTTTTTCATCTTCAACGATTAATAATCTCAAACTGTTTTCACCTGTTTCTTAACAAAAATTTTACAACAGCTATTGTATAATACTAAAGTCAGCTGGTCAATAAATACAACGAACAAAGGAGCAACAATATCTTGAAGTGCAAAAAAATAGGTCAAATGCTTGTGCTCATCGCAGGTATCACTATGGTGAGTTATGGTGCGATCCGGGGGGAAGCAGCTACTGTGCTTGGGAAAGCAATAAAATTATGTCTGGAGTGTGTCGGAATTGGATAAGAAAAAGAAATCACGATCAAAAAAAATAGCCGGAATACGTGGATGGATACAGGCAGTTGCCACGCTGCTCACCAATATCCACATCCCAAATTTATTTAAGGGCAAAATATATCAGGGGAACGCAAAAGCAGTATGTGTACCTGGATTAAACTGTTATTCCTGTCCCGCAGCAACGGGAGCATGTCCGATCGGTGCCTTTCAGGCGGTCGTCGGATCATCCAGATTTAAATTTTCATACTACATCACCGGCTTTTTTATTTTACTCGGTGTAACACTTGGAAGATTTATATGTGGTTTTTTGTGTCCCTTTGGATGGTTTCAGGATTTGCTTCATAAAATCCCCGGGAAAAAATTTTCAACAGCCCGATTGAAGCCACTCAGATACCTGAAATACATAATCCTTATTGTTTTCGTTATCCTTCTGCCAATGCTTATAACGAATTCCATCGGAATGGGCGACCCGTTCTTCTGTAAATACATTTGTCCACAAGGCGTTTTGGAGGGGGCTATCCCTCTTTCACTCGGAAATGCTGCGATACGTTCTGCACTCGGAAAGCTTTTTTCCTTTAAGTGCCTTATTTTAATTACGGTTGTTGTATTAAGTATTTTGTTTTACAGGCCTTTCTGTAAATGGATCTGTCCTCTTGGTGCAATCTACTCATTATTTAATAAGATAAGCTTTCTTACGATCAAAGTTGAGGACAGCAAATGTGTCGGATGTAATCAATGTGTAAGCGCATGTAAAATGGATGTGAATGTATGTAAAACTCCAAATCATCCGGAATGCATACGATGCGGAGCCTGTATAAAGGCTTGTCCGAAAGATGCCATCCACTATCAGTTTATGGGAAAAACCTGTCAGAAAAGAAAGAGCAACAACCAGTGACATACAATCGGTAACTATTTATTCTTTGCAGAATCACTGCACATCATATAATTACGAACAATTATGAAAAGGAGCAATTACTCATGAAAACAAAAAAATCTATATTATTTATTTTTACACTCTGCGCAGCATTATCACTTACTGCATGTAACGGAAAACAACCTGCAAACACGGAAAAGCCGCAGGATACACAGACAGAATCCAGCGCAGCCTCTTCTGATGATTCCAGTTCTGAGCTTGATGATTTATATCAGCAGGAAAACCAGCTTTTTGCAGATCATAAAGATGTATGGGATAAGGCATTTGGCATGATGAATAAAAGCACTGCTGACCCGAGCGGAAATTATGCCGATTATCTGGCTGGCACTGTGGAATCAAACAAGGATTCCTTCACAGAAGATGAACTGAAAATACTTAATGATGATATTGAAACAATCAGAAAAATTGAAGAAAAAATTGCTGCAATCGAAAAGAAAAATGCTGCATCCGACAGTAACAGCCAGAATAATAATTCCGACGATGTATCACCTTTCAAAGATTTTTCCGCGAAGGATTTCGATGGCAATTCTGTTGACGAGAGCCTTTTTTCTCAAAATGCAGTAACTGTCGTTAATTTCTGGTTTACCGGATGCAAGCCTTGTGTTGCAGAATTATCTAAGCTTAATGAGTTAAACGATGCCATCAAAGCATCTGGTGGTGAAGTAGTAGGCATCAACACAGAAACCTTTGATGGAAATGAAACTGCTATAAAAGAAGCGGCAGATATCCTGAAAAGCCAGGGTGCCAAATATCGCAATCTTTCCGTTGATTCTACTTCCGATGCAGGTAAATATGCATCCGACATTATGGCATTTCCTACAACAATCCTGGTCGACAGAAATGGCAACATTGTAGGCGATCCTATGCTTGGTGGAATTGATAATCAGGAAAACTATGATACTTTGATGAAACAGATTCAGTCTGTCATTGATGCAGACAGTGAAAATAAATAATCCTGTTCGTGGAAGTATAAAATGTAGATTTTGAAAGAAGCTGTCTCTCAACGAAAGACAGCTTCTCTTATTTTTTCTAAATTTTGATTATGAATGATTAGATGTTGGGGGCAAAAGATGCCTTACGAATTGTTCCGTACTTCGTACTCCCACAATTCTACCCATGATT
>CAKREL010000102.1 GCA_934317205.1 uncultured Eubacterium sp. | reverse complement strand
GTTCGTTCCCCGGGTATTTATTATGGAATTGCTCATGATAAGATTGGAAAAGAACTGTATTCCTGTACTGTTATTCCTAACCGTGGTGCATGGTTGGAATATGAAACAGACTCTAATGATGTTTTTTATGTTCGTGTGGATCGTACCCGTAAGGTGCCGATTACAGTATTGATCCGTGCACTTGGTATTGGTACAAATCAGGAAATTATTGATCTGTTTGGTGAAGAACCGAAGATTATTGCAAGTTTTGGTAAAGACGTTTCTACAAATTATCAGGAAGGTCTTTTAGAGTTATACAAAAAAATCCGCCCAGGTGAGCCGCTGTCTGTAGAAAGTGCAGAGAGTCTTATTATGGCGATGTTCTTCGACCCGAGAAGATATGATCTGGCTAAGGTCGGAAGATATAAATTTAATAAAAAATTAATGCTGAAAAACCGTATTAACGAGCATGTACTGGCAGAGGATGTTGTTGATCCGAGTACAGGAGAAGTGCTTGCTGAAGCTGGACAGAAAGTGGATCGTGACCTGGCAGATGCAATCCAGAATGCAGCAGTTCCTTATGTGTGGATTCAGACAGAAGAGAGAAATGTAAAAGTTCTGTCAAGTATGATGGTAGATCTTCGTCATTATGTAGACGTGAATCCGGAAGAATTGGGAGTTCATGAGCTGGTATACTATCCGGTTCTGGCACAGATTCTTGAAGATAATACTGACATTGAGGATATTAAAAATGCAATTCGCAGAAATATCCATGATCTGATTCCGAAACATATTACAAAAGAAGACATTCTTGCTTCTATTAACTATAATATGCATTTGGAGTATGGTATTGGAAGTGATGATGATATCGATCACCTCGGAAACCGTCGTATCCGTGCGGTAGGTGAATTGCTTCAGAATCAGTACAGAATCGGTCTTTCACGTCTGGAGAGAGTGGTTCGTGAGAGAATGACAACACAGGATCTTGAGACAATCACACCGCAGAGTCTGATCAATATCAAACCTGTTACAGCCGCAGTTAAAGAGTTCTTTGGTTCTTCTCAGCTGTCACAGTTTATGGATCAGAATAACCCGCTTGGTGAGTTGACACATAAACGTCGTCTGTCTGCATTGGGACCTGGTGGTCTGTCCAGAGATCGTGCGGGATTCGAGGTTCGAGATATTCATTACTCCCATTATGGAAGAATGTGTCCGGTAGAGACACCTGAGGGACCGAATATCGGACTGATCAACTCCCTTGCATCTTATGCGAGAATTAATGAGTATGGTTTTGTAGAGGCACCATACCGCAAAATTGATAAATCAGATCCTAAGAATCCACGAGTAACAGATTCAGTTGTATACATGACAGCGGATGAAGAGGATAATTATCATGTAGCACAGGCGAATGAGAAACTGGATGAGAACGGATATTTTGTACGTAATTCTGTATCCGGTCGATTCAGAGAAGAAACTCAGGAGTATGACAAGACATTATTTGATTACATGGATGTATCTCCGCAGATGGTATTCTCAGTTGCTACCGCGTTGATCCCGTTCCTTGAGAACGACGATGCGAACCGTGCACTGATGGGAGCGAACATGCAGCGTCAGGCAGTACCGCTTCTGACAACAGAAGCACCGGTTGTCGGTACAGGTATGGAGCCGAAGGCAGCTGTTGACTCTGGCGTTTGCGTTGTTGCAAAACGTGCCGGTGTAATTGAGCGCGCTTGCTCCAATGAAATTACGATTAAATATGATGATGATGGAAGCCGAGAGACAATCAAGCTGACAAAATTCTCACGAAGCAACCAGTCTAACTGTTATAACCAGAGACCTATTGTATTCAAAGGCAATCATGTAGAGGCAGGACAGGTTATCGCTGACGGCCCGTCTACTGCAAACGGTGAACTTGGCCTTGGTAAGAATCCATTGATTGGTTTTATGACATGGGAAGGTTATAACTACGAGGATGCTGTACTGTTAAGTGAGCGTCTGGTTCAGGACGATGTTTATACTTCTATCCATATCGAAGAGTATGAAGCAGAAGCACGTGATACAAAACTCGGACCGGAAGAAATTACAAGAGATGTTCCGGGTGTCGGCGATGACGCACTGAAAGATCTGGATGAGAGAGGTATTATCCGTATCGGCGCTGAAGTTCGTGCCGGCGATATTCTGGTTGGTAAAGTTACTCCAAAGGGAGAGACAGAACTGACGGCAGAAGAGAGACTGCTTCGTGCAATTTTTGGTGAAAAAGCAAGAGAAGTACGTGATACTTCCTTAAAAGTACCGCATGGTGAATACGGTATTGTTGTTGATGCAAAAGTATTTACACGTGAAAATGGTGATGAGTTATCACCTGGTGTAAACCAGGCTGTTCGTATTTACATCGCTCAGAAGAGAAAAATCTCTGTTGGTGATAAAATGGCTGGTCGTCATGGTAACAAGGGTGTCGTTTCCCGTGTACTTCCAGTAGAAGATATGCCATTCCTGCCGAATGGACGTCCGCTGGATATCGTATTAAATCCGCTGGGTGTACCTTCCCGAATGAATATCGGACAGGTGTTGGAGATTCATCTGAGCCTTGCAGCAAAAGCACTTGGATTTAATGTTGCAACACCAATTTTTGCCGGCGCAAAAGAGACTGATATCATGGATACTCTTGATCTGGCAAATGATTATGTCAACTTAACATGGGAAGAGTTCAAAGAAAAACATGAGGAAGAGTTACGCCCGGAAGTTCTTGATTACCTGTATGAAAACAGAGATCACCGTGAACTTTGGAAAGGTGTTCCGATTTCCCGTGATGGTAAAGTAAGACTGCGTGATGGACGTACCGGCGAGTACTTCGACAGCCCGGTAACAATCGGTCACATGCATTACCTGAAACTGCATCATCTGGTAGATGACAAAATCCATGCACGTTCTACTGGTCCTTACTCTCTGGTTACACAGCAGCCTCTGGGTGGTAAAGCTCAGTTCGGTGGACAGCGTTTTGGAGAGATGGAGGTATGGGCACTGGAGGCTTATGGTGCAGCATATACACTGCAGGAGATTCTGACAGTAAAATCTGATGATGTGATCGGACGTGTTAAAACATACGAAGCAATCATCAAAGGTGATAATATTCCTGAGCCGGGTATTCCGGAGTCCTTCAAGGTATTGTTAAAAGAGTTACAGTCTCTTGGCCTGGATGTGACATTGGAAGACGAGAATGGCGAAGAAGTAAAATTGCTTGAAACAAGCGAATATGGAAATACAGATCTGAATGCGATTATTTCCGGAGACAGAAACTTCAACTACGAAGAGAAAGAATCTTTCGGAGCAATGGGATTCTCAAAGCAGGAATTCAATGAAAACGAAGAATTAGTAGATGTAGAAGAAGAGCAGGATGACTCTGACACAGATGATTTTATGGAAGAGTTTGATGATAGCATTCTAGATGAAGAATAAGAGGAAGGAGCGTTGTAAATGCCAGAAACAAACAGTAAAGAAGTCGGCACAAACATAGCGTTCGATGGTATCCGCATCGGATTGGCTTCACCGGAAAAAATATTAGAATGGTCTCGGGGCGAAGTGAAAAAACCGGAAACCATTAACTATAGAACTTTAAAACCAGAAAAAGATGGTTTGTTCTGTGAACGTATTTTCGGACCAAGTAAGGACTGGGAATGCCACTGCGGAAAATACAAAAAAATCCGTTATAAAGGCGTTGTCTGCGACCGTTGTGGTGTTGAAATTACAAAATCTAACGTACGTAGAGAACGTATGGGACATATTGAGCTGGCAGCTCCGGTATCTCATATCTGGTACTTTAAAGGTATTCCGAGCCGTATGGGATTAATCCTTGATATTTCTCCGCGTACATTGGAGAAAGTTCTGTATTTTGCTTCTTACATCGTACTTGATAAAGGCGAGACAGACCTGCAGTATAAGCAGGTTCTGTCCGAGGCAGAATATCAGGAAGCATATGAAAAATATGGTAATACTTTTCGGGTTGGCATGGGAGCAGAATCCATCAAAGAACTTCTGGAATCCATTGACCTCGAGAAAGATTCCGCAGAACTGAAAGTTGCTTTAAAAACAGCTACAGGTCAGAAACGTGCAAGAATCATCAAGAGACTGGAAGTTGTAGAAGCATTCCGCGAGTCTGGCAACAGACCAGAGTGGATGATCATGACTGTTATCCCGGTTATTCCGCCAGATTTACGTCCGATGGTACAGTTGGATGGTGGTCGTTTTGCAACATCCGATCTGAACGATCTGTATCGTCGAATTATCAACCGTAACAACCGTCTGAGAAGACTGTTAGAGCTTGGAGCACCAGATATCATTGTCCGCAATGAAAAACGTATGCTTCAGGAAGCTGTAGATGCTTTGATTGATAATGGACGTCGTGGCAGACCGGTTACAGGACCTGGAAACAGAGCATTAAAATCTCTTTCCGATATGCTGAAAGGTAAAGGTGGACGTTTCCGTCAGAACCTGCTTGGTAAACGTGTTGACTATTCAGGACGTTCTGTAATCGTAGTAGGACCGGAATTAAAGATTTATCAGTGTGGTCTTCCGAAAGAAATGGCTATCGAGCTGTTTAAACCGTTCGTTATGAAAGAACTGGTTGCAAACGGAACAGCACACAATATTAAAAGTGCAAAGAAAATGGTAGAGAAACTTCAGACAGAAGTATGGGACGTTCTGGAAGAAGTTATCAAAGAGCATCCGGTTATGCTGAACCGTGCTCCTACACTGCACAGACTTGGTATTCAGGCATTTGAGCCAATCCTTGTAGAAGGTAAAGCAATCAAGCTTCATCCACTTGTTTGTACTGCATATAATGCCGATTTTGATGGTGACCAGATGGCTGTCCATCTTCCACTCTCCGTGGAAGCACAGGCAGAGTGCCGTTTTATGTTACTGTCTCCGAACAACCTGTTAAAACCGTCTGATGGTGGTCCGGTAGCCGTTCCTTCTCAGGATATGGTTCTTGGTATCTACTATTTGACACAGGAGAGACCAGGAAGCATTGGTGAGGGTCATTACTTCAAGAACCTGAATGAGGCAATTCTTGCTTACGAGAATGGATATCTAAAATTACATTCCAGAATTCATATTCGTATGACAAAGAAAATGCCGGATGGAACAGAGAAGACAGGAACAGTTGAGTCCACACTTGGACGTTTTATCTTCAATGAAATCCTCCCACAGGATCTTGGATTTGTAGACAGAAGCAAACCGGAAAATGATCTGCTTCTGGAAGTAGATTTCCACGTTGGTAAAAAAGGTCTGAAACAGATTCTTGAGAAAGTTATCAATATTCACGGAGCTACAACTACAGCAGAAGTTCTGGATGATATTAAAGCAATGGGTTATAAGTACTCTACAAGAGCTGCTATGACCGTATCTATTTCAGATATGACAGTGCCGGAGAAGAAACCTGCACTGATCAAACAGGCACAGGATACTGTAGATGTAATCACAAAGAACTACAAACGCGGACTTATTACAGAGGAAGAACGTTACAAAGAGGTTGTAGAGACATGGAAAGAGACCGATGATGAGCTTACACATGAGCTGTTATCCGGACTTGACAAATATAACAACATCTTTATGATGGCTGATTCCGGAGCCCGTGGTTCTGATAAACAGATTAAACAGTTGGCAGGTATGCGTGGTTTGATGGCTGATACAACTGGTAAAACTATCGAGTTGCCAATCAAATCAAACTTCCGTGAGGGACTTGACGTATTGGAGTACTTCATGTCTGCCCATGGAGCACGTAAAGGTATGTCTGATACAGCGCTTCGTACTGCCGATTCCGGATATCTGACCAGACGTCTGGTTGACGTATCTCAGGATCTGATCATCCGTGAGACAGATTGCTGCAAAGACAGAAGTGAGATTGTGGGTATGTACGTAAGTGCATTTATGGATGGTAAGGAGGAAATCGAAAGCCTTCAGGAGCGTATCACAGGACGTTTTGCATGCGAAGATATTTGCGATGCAGATGGAAATGTACTTGTTGCAGCAAATCATATGATCACACCGAAGCGTGCAGCTCTGGTCATGAGCAAAGGCGTGGATGAGAACGGCGAGCCACTTGAGAAAGTTAAAATCCGTACCATTCTTACTTGCCGTTCAAAAGTTGGTGTTTGTGCAAAATGCTACGGCGCAAATATGGCAACAGGTCAGGCAGTACAGGTTGGTGAGGCAGTTGGTATTATTGCTGCTCAGTCTATCGGTGAGCCAGGTACACAGCTTACAATGCGTACATTCCACTCCGGTGGTGTTGCCGGTGATGATATCACACAGGGTCTTCCGCGTGTCGAGGAGCTTTTTGAGGCAAGAAAGCCGAAAGGACTTGCTATTATCACAGAGTTCGCAGGTGTCGCTAATATTAAAGATACAAAGAAAAAACGTGAGGTTATCGTTACAAATACGGAGACAGGCGAGACAAAAGCTTACCTTATCCCTTACGGCTCCAGAATTAAGGTTGCGGATGGTGCAGTGCTTGAAGCAGGTGATGAGCTTACCGAAGGTAGCGTAAACCCACATGATATTCTGAAGATTAAAGGTGTTCGTGCAGTTCAGGATTACATGCTTCAGGAAGTTCAGCGTGTATACCGTTTACAGGGTGTAGAAATCAATGATAAGCACGTCGAGGTTATCGTTCGTCAGATGCTGAAAAAGATTCGTATCGAGAATAATGGAGATTCTGATTTCCTGCCAGGAACAATGGTTGATTTCCTTGATTATGAGGAAGAAAATGAGAAACTGGCTGCAGAAGGAAAAGAGCCGGCAGAAGGAAAACAGGTAATGCTTGGTATTACAAAAGCTTCTCTGGCTACTAATTCATTCCTGTCAGCTGCATCCTTCCAGGAGACAACAAAAGTTCTGACAGAGGCAGCAATCAAAGGTAAGATTGATCCACTGATCGGTCTGAAAGAGAATGTAATCATCGGTAAACTGATTCCGGCAGGAACAGGTATGAAGAGATATCGTTCCATTCGTCTGGATTCTGATATCGATGAAAATGCTGAGATTGATGCAGAAGATTTATTTGGTGAAGATCTGTTAGCAGATAATGCAGACGTTGAAGCAGTAGAAACTGAAGAAGAGAATTTTGTCGAAACTGAAGCAGAAGAAACTGTGACAGAAGAGTAAGAACAGTAAATTAATGATTATAATATAGAAGGCGATGCCATATGGCACCGCCTTCTATGTATATGTATAAAAACAGAAAAATTGGGAAAAATCAGAAAATACGCTTGACAATAGAGGGCACAATCACTATACTATTTTAGTGTGCATAAAAGCGCACAAGGAACTTTTTACAAAATATACAGGAGGTGAATAGAATGCCA
>CAKREL010000101.1 GCA_934317205.1 uncultured Eubacterium sp. | reverse complement strand
TTCGGTTCATTTTTCAATTTGTAAATCTGCGCATGCAGCACAACAGTTATTTTGCCATTAGCTTATATGCATGCGTGACATGCGGTGCCACGGCGTAAATGGAACAAAGCAGAAACGAACTCCAACGAAAGAACCATTGTAAAATTTTCGTTGTGACCGCTGCGTCTAGCCCGACCGCGGGAGTGTGTCTGAGCACGCCGGTTTTGCGGGCGAGTTCGCGGGAGCGGTCGGAAATAAGCGACGCAGTGGTCACAGAAAATTTTTCAGGTTCTTGTTGGAGTTCGTTTCAGCTTGTTCCAGCTTACCCTAAACAAGAATTTTAAATGCCGGTAATGTCAAATTCTGGTATAAAGCTCTTTTCTGCTGTCTCTCCCTCCTGGATAAATCCATTTTCCACACCGATATCGATGGCATAATCCACAACTTCATCATATTCCTGCTGTGTAATTTTTCTCCCAAGTTCAGGATAATGAATCTCGATTTCAGGCATTGGCGTATATTGATTCATGATACTGATGTATATCTGGTCTCCATACGTCTCATACAGATAACGGATCACTTTCTTGGATTCCTCCACATGACCAGGCAATACCAGGTGACGAACGATCACACCACGCAGCATTCGTTCCAGACCACTATCTGCATAATCGACATCAACGGAAAGTTCACCTGTGATCTGACCGGATTTTTCCCCTGATATAATTTCAAACTGAGCAGTTTTTACCTGTCGCACCATTTCCTTCAATGCCATTTTTGCCATTTGTGGATAATCTGACGCATTTGAATATGTACCGGCCAGTTCACTGCTCATGTATTTGAAGTCTGGTAAATAGATATCTACCAGGCCGTCAAACATCTGCAATGTTTCGACTTTTTCATAGCCGGATGTATTGTATACAATTGGAAGATGCAGTCCCTGCGACTTGGCTATCTCCAGTGCTGAAACTACCTGGGGTGCAAAATGCCCCGCTGTCACCAGATTGATATTCCAGGCCTTCTGCTCCTGAAGTTCTAAAAAAATGTCTGCCAGACGTTCTGTGGAAATTGTTTTTCCCACACTCCCCGTTGCAATGGAGTGATTCTGGCAGAACACACATCCTAATGTACAGCCCGAAAAAAACACGGCACCGGAACCTGCATCACCGGATATGCAGGGTTCCTCCCACATATGCAATGCAGCCCGTGCCGCGCGCATCTGATCAGTCTGTCCACAGTAACCTGTTTTTCCCTGTGTCCGATCCACATGACAGTTTCTGGGACACAGGCAGCAATCAGCAAATTTATTCATATTCCACTTCTCCAAATTCAGACTCAATTTCTTTGTCTTCCTCATCCATGTGTTCCGCCGGAAGATGATGTTCGATAATATCAAGAAACCGCCCGATTTCCTGCCATGCATGCTTGGATTCCGGAATCATCAGCATCGCCATCTGGAAAATATGAAACATTCCTTCGTACACACTGAGCCGCACTTTGCAACCGGCGCGTTTCGCTTTTTCTGCCACCAGTTCCGAATCACTCAGCAACATCTCATAACTCCCCACCTGGATCAACATTGGCGGAAAACCGCTGAAATTGCCATAAAGCGGCGAGATATACGGATTCGTCGGATCTTCATCCTGAATATAATCTTTGTTGTAGATCAGACTGTCTCTGGTATTTCCAAACAGTGGATCACGCTCATAATTAAAATCATAGGACGCACCAGACTGCGTCATATCTGTCCACGGAGACATGCAAATGAGTCCCGCCGGAAGCTTTCGGTTCTGATTTTTCAGATACATGCAGAGAGCCAGTGCTAATCCGCCTCCGGCAGAATCTCCGGCGACTACAATCTCATGCTCCTGCCAGCCAGTCTGCAGAAGCCAGTTATAACCGGTTATGGCATCTTCCAGTGCAGCCGGATAGGGATGCTCCGGTGCCACACGGTAATCCACGGTCAGCACACTCATACCTCGCCCTAGTTCACTGTATAAACCTGCAAAACTGCGGTATGCATTCCTCATTCCGCCAATGTATCCGCCTCCGTGCAACTGCAGCAGCACAAGTCGCTCATTTTTTACATCACATTCTAATAATTCCAGGCGGCAGTTTTTTTCTTCGATCACACGCAGATTGTAAAACTCCGGCACACGCCACTCGGGCTCTGTCATCTTTTTGCGCAGTTCACCACTTCTTAATTTTCTGCCAATCAAGTTATCTGATGCGACTCTAGCAATTAATTCACGCATTACTTTTCCGCGAATACTGTTGTCAGTCTGTAACATTCATTTTTCTCCTATTGATAATACTAATGATAATACTAATTTTGTTTCTATAAATCATACATGGAAGCGGCGGTACAACTCGTCCATTGCCCGGCGGCCTCCTACGATCACACTGCCAATAAATACAAAGACAGCCACGCATAACGCGATCAGACACATAATACTGTCACTGGATATTCCAAAGTGCCTCAATATAAACGGAATAATACTTAAGACAATGATCAAAAGCTGCATCGGTATATAACTCTGCCAGTTTCGACTATTTACAATCATCAATATAATGACGGTCACATCAATCAGTATAAATGCTGACGGCAGCACATAATTTACAGACCAGCCGGAAAATCCTGTCAAAAAATCAATCAGGACAATGACTGCTACACCAAGCAGCGTCTGCAATAATATTTTAAACTGGTATCCATTGTGTCTCTGAATGGAAAATTTCAATGTAATATAAGCGTATACCAGGCATGCTCCCGTCATGATGGACCATCCGATCCGATCTCCCACATGAAAATCAACGATCACCAGAATCACTTCAGCGATAATGGCCGCCAACGTATAAATACTCAGCGCCAGCTGGATTTTTTTCATTTCTTTATTCGGATGAAACGGATAGGTCGGCTTCTTTTCAAGTGCCTCGTCTCCGTCCCGTTCCGTAATACATTTGCAAAGTGGGCATACATTCGTCGGATCCATAAATTCCACTCCGCAGTTCCAACATTTATTCATAATATACACCATTACTTTCTATTGTTACCGGAATATCATTTGCCACAAGATAACGATAAAATGCTTTCTGAAGTTTTGTATCCTTCATCACGGATGAGATTGTGGATGTCAGCATTCCATTGTAGGAGCAAAGGCACATCTTCAGATTCTGCCCTTTGGAACGTGACAGGATAACACTGAAATGATCCACGTAATCCTCGTATTCCGGCGCAACCTGAATATTTCCAAGATTTGTGATGGTCGCAGTATTGGCGCTGGCCGCCATATTGTAAATATATTTCATACCAATTTTTTTGAACACCAGCGGAATTGTCCGCAGGATCATCGTTTTCTCTCCGGTCACATTATAGGAAAAAATATCTTCCAGATGTTCTTTCGTAATCTGCTCCCGCAGGGATTTTTTCACTTCCGCGATCACATCCTCAAATGGCTGGTTTTCTGCTTTCGGATGGAACGTTGCTGTAACCATGACAAAAAAGTTTTTCGTTGTCACTGAATTAAAAAACGGTCTCAGATTAACTGGCACACTTGTAGTCACCGGCCGCTTTGAAGGCATTCCTTTTAAATACTCCTGATAAATTGCCCAGATAAATACAGCCACCAGAAATTCATTGATTGTGGCATCATATTTCTTCGCCGCACGTTTTACCGCATCCACTGGCATATGCCCATGAATAATTCCCATTTTTCCTTCCGGAAACAGGCTGCCTTTTAAAATATAGGCCTTTTCCGATTTGTAGGACTTCTCAAACCGGCTCTTTTTGTAATTCTGCAAAAAGCTGTCTTCTGTATTTAAAGAAGTATGCTTGTGCAATCGGTTTCCATACTGCTCACCAAGTTCCGGATGAGACAAACGAAGGTACTGATACGTCAGCTCCTTCAGAAAATTAAGTGCTCCATTTCCATCTGTCAGTGAATGAAAAACTTCCAGATTGATACGACAGCCGTAATAAGTCACACGAAACAGATAACTTCGGTTGCGGTGCTCATCAATATAACGACACGGATACGTATGCTCCTCATGTACCGTCGGCGATTTTTTTCCGTTTTCCTCAAAGTAATACCAGAACATGCCCTGGCGCAACCTGCAATTAAATACAGAAAATTTCGGCAATACCATGTCCAGTGCCTGCTGCAGCAGTTCCTGTTGAATTTCTTCTTTTAAGATGACTGCAACTCGATAGACATTTGTCATGCCTTCTCCTGCGATAACCGGAAACAGATGTGCTGTATTGTCAAGTTTTCCCCACTTGATCTCACGATCTTTACTCCCTTTTTGATCCCTGTAAACAGATCTGGCTTCCCTTTTCTGTTGCTTTTCTTCTGCTTTCTGCAACTTTTTCTGAGCCTTCTGTTGTTTCTTTTCTTCTTTACTCATAAATATCCTGATTTTCCTAAATATTCCTGATTGTTCTGATCGATCTGGTATTTCTCAATATCCATTTTGTTATCCGCCACCTGTAACAGCGGCAGTTATCTCTCGTCAGATATAGCGTGCGATTCCGACCCGGATCCTTCCTTTTTTTGTCTCATGTAAAAATCCACGAAATACAAATTTTCCAAATCCACGCACTGATATAATATCTCCGCTTTTTAGTATACCACTATTTCGATCGTATTGTCTGCCATTTACAAATATTTTTCCCGAACGAAAAAGTTCTGTACTTTGGGTGCGCGAAAGTTTATATGCCTTTGCAACGATGGTATCACAGCGATTGGAGCTGATGACAAATTCTTCTTCCGCAAACCGCGGTGCCGCCTGTTCCGGACATTCTTTCGTCACTTCCGTCGTCATGGTCGTGTGCCGCACCTGTGTGATACTTTTTTCCAGATAGTCTGCCATCGCATCTTCACAGAATACATAACCAGTCGACTCCCTGACAATAATATCACCAAGAACATCCCTTTCTATTCCAAGATTCATTAATGCACCAAGGAAATCCCGGTGGCTTAAATCTTCTGCGAATTTCGGTGCCGACGGCCGGATTACCACACAGCTGATGGGAAATGCCTCCTCATATCCCAGCGTTTCTTCCGAGCCAAAGCGCAGCATCTGCCGCTCACAGCCTTCCGTGCCTCCAAATAACTTCCATGGAATAAAATCAAGCTCACGCTCCATCGTATATATATCTGACACTTCCGCAGCATTTAAAAAACCGGAAAATGTATATATATTTTGCTGATAACAGCGGTTTGCCAAATCCAGCACCCGCCTTTTTAATTCTTCATTTTCTTTCATAAAAACAAGTATAACATATGCCTGTGCCTTTGCACAAGAAAAGAGGAATCCTGACACGCACTTAAATAAATACATGTTTTTTGTAAATTATGTTCAATTTTGGACATAATAACTGGTAACATTGTTTAATTTTAGACAGCCAAAAAAACACTTGCATGTCAAACCATTGTATATTATAATTAGTTCTAAATTGTATTTTATTTAGTACAATTCGAGCAAAAAGAAGGGAAGTGAACGTATGGAATTACAGATTCAGGACTTAGTTTCCTCCATCCGCAAAGACGGAATTGATGCAGCCAATGCAGAAGCAGAAGCTATTATATCTGAAGCTAAGAAAAAAGCAGATGCCATTATTGCAGATGCAAAATCCGAAGCAAAAAGTATTCAGGAAGCTTCAGAAAAAGAAATCGGTATTCTAAAAGAAAGTGCTGCTATCAGCGCAGAGCAGGCAAAACGTGATGCCATGCTCGCATTTAAAACCGAGGTAAAAGCAGAATTTGAAAAAATTCTTTCCGCAAAGGTGAAGGATAATCTTTGTGACGCTGCACTTGGAAAATTAATCAAAGCTGTTATTGCAGACGAAGGGGTAGATAGTTATTCCGTAGAAGTTGCAGAAGTAAGTGATGCACTGAAAGCAGAACTTGCAGATGAAATCAAAAATGGTCTCGAGATCAGACCGGCCAAGGGTGTCCGTGCAGGATTCCGCCTGGCAGCAAAAGACGGTTCCGGTTATTTTGACTGTTCCGATGACGAGATCATGCAAATGCTGATGCCGTACTTCAGAAATCTTGATTTCTAGCAGGAGGTGCTTATGGCTTCATATTATTATTTGATATCCAGCCTGCCGGACCTGAAGACCGACGGTGACATGCCATTTACTTATGAAGAGTTTCTTGGTATGTGCCAGTCAAATGTAAGTGAATCAAAATACGAATTTTTAAGCAATCTCACCCTCTCCTCTGATGAAGGACCACTTTTAAAAGACTGGGCTGTTTTTTACAACAACCTTATGAGTGAGCTCAATTATCAGAGAAGCATGAACCTCGGACGAGCTTATCTGAAATCATACGATAAGGATTCCGTACTCACCCAGGTAATAGGCACTGTGCTTGCAGCAAAAAATCCATTAGAAGCAGAAAAAATCCTTCTGGATTATGAATTTGAAAATCTTGATTCCCTGGTAGGTTTGCATACCTTTGACGATGTTTATCTGTTTGGATATGCGGTTAAATTAAAATTGCTGGAGCGCCAGAACTGTTTTGTACAGGAAAAAGGCAAAAAAGAATTCAAACGCCTTTTTGATCAGGTGCAGCAACGCGTTTATCAGTTATAGGATTCTAATGCTGCCTTATCTGATAAAGCGGAAAACTATTAATAACAGGAGAAAATTGAATGGAAACAGTAACAGGATATGTAACTGGTATTAACGGGAACCTGGCAAATGTAAGTTTCGATGGTTCCGTTCATAAAAATGAAGTTGGTTATATCCTTGTTGACGGAAAACGCTTAAAAGGCGAGGTTATCCGAATCAACAACGGCGTAGCCAGCATGCAGATCTACGAAATGTCAAACGGCATTAAAGTCGGAGATCCTGTAGAATTTACCGGTGAACTGATGAGCGTAGAACTTGGACCGGGTCTGCTCACACAGGTATTTGACGGTCTGCAGAATCCGTTGCCGGATCTGGCCGAGCAGTGCGGATTCTTCCTTGAGCGAGGTGTTTACCTTGATCCAATTCCGGACAGAGAATGGGAATTTACCCCAGCTGTAAAAGTCGGTGATTCCGTAGAAGCCGGAAATTGCATTGGAAGTGTTCCGGAAGGATTATTCACACATGAAATCATGGTACCATTCACTCTGAAAGGCCATGACTGGAAAGTAAAATCCATCAAAGAAAAAGGTTCTTACCATGTACGTGCAACCATTTGCGTCATTGAAAATGGAGATGGCGAGGAAAAAGAGTTGAGCATGGTTATTTCCCAGCCAATTAAACAGGCGGTAAAATGCTACGATGAAAGACTTCGCCCGGATGAACCACTAGTAACACAGATTCGTTGTATTGACTCTTTCCTTCCGGTAGCAAAAGGTGGAACCTTCTGTGTACCGGGACCATTCGGAGCAGGAAAAACGGTTCTTCAGCATATGGAAGCCAAAAATGGTGAAGCCGATATCGTTATCGTTGCCGCATGTGGTGAGCGTGCCGGCGAGGTTGTAGAAATCTTAAAAGA
>CAKREL010000100.1 GCA_934317205.1 uncultured Eubacterium sp. | reverse complement strand
TTGGAAGCCATGCTCTTATAATCAAATCCGCCGCCGGCCATCTCACGCAGCTGCATCAGGATCTGGAAATGACGTGTGATCAGAAAAAGGATACGCATTGCAGGTTCCTTCAACATCAGAAGATCGTAATATAGATCCAGTGCTTTTTTCTGTTCTTTGCGCCCAATGGCATCCACCATATCAAAGATTTTTCCACTGATCTGATTGGCACAGATTGCATCTACATCTTCTGCTTCAATCACATCTTTTTCCATGGTATAACACAGCAGCTTTTCCAGTTCCTGCGTGATCAGTTCCATATCGTTTCCTGTTTTACTTAAAAACAGTTCCATAACAGAACGGGTAATTTTTTTATTTTCTTTTTTCAATGTACCGAGAATCCACTGCATCAGCACTGCATCCGTTTGGCACTTGAATTCTACCACGCTGCCGTACTTTTTGACCTGCTTGTACATTTTTCCACGTTTATCCACTTCTTCCTCGACAAAAACGAAATAGGACGTCTCCGGGAGTTCTGCCATATATGAAGCTAAATCTTCCATGCTTTTTTTGAAAAATCCACTGTTTTCCACCAGAATAACACGCCGTTCTGCGAAAAATGGCAGTGTCTCCGAAAGGTCGATCAACGTCTCCGGTCGGATATCTTTCCCGGAAAATACAGATGTATTCATGGTGTCTCCTTCCACGGACAACGCGTTTTTTAAACGGGTTTTATACTGCTGAACCAGATAAGGTTCTTCTCCATATAGCAAATAGCAATGTTTAAAATTTCCTGTTTTTAAATCTTCCTGTAATGTTTTCATGTCTCAAAGTATAATATGAATCCCTAAAAAACACAAGGCGGGAAAGAAAAAACTCTCCCGCCTTTAATATTCACAATATCAGAATTTACTGCTTAACACAAACTACGTTAAAAACTATGGATTAGTCTGACAATAATCACAATCAGCCGCCAAGTTCTACCATACGATGAATACAACGGCCTGCACCTTCCATCACATCATCCGGTAATATGATTTCTTCACCTCCGTTGCCTTTCAGACAGTTGTAAACATCCATCAGTGTAGTAATTTTCATATTCATACAGGTAAGCTGTACTGTCAACGGGTAGAACTGCTTCTCCGGACAGTCAAACTGCAGATGCTGTACGATACTATTCTCTGTACCAATGATAAACTCTTTGTGCTCGGATTTTTTTGCAAAATCCATAATCCCCGTGGTAGAACCAACGTAGTCTGCCTGTTCTACGACTTCCTGTCGACATTCTGGATGTACTAAAAGAAGTGCATTTGGATGAAGCTCTTTTGCCTTTCTGACGTGATCTGGTGTCACGATCATATGGCGTGGACATCCTCCTGTATAAAAGGCAAACTCTTTTTCCGGAATCTGCTGAGCCACATAGCGTCCAAGGTTTGGATCTGGAATAAACAGGATCTTATCAGAATCGAGTTTTTTGCAGATTTCCACAGCAGAGGAAGAAGTAACACAGACATCACACTCTGTCTTTAACTCAGACGTTGTATTAATATAGGCCACAACTGCATGCTCTGGATATTTCTGCTTTAGGGAACGAAGAAAATCAAGGTCAAGTTGTTCCGCCATCGGACATCCTGCTGTCGGATTTGCAAGCCAGACTTTCTTTTTAGGGCTTAAAATCTTGCATGTCTCAGCCATAAAACGCACACCACACATGATAACACCCTTGCAATTACTTTTTGATGCCTGCACACTCAATCCGTAGGAATCTCCCATATAATCAGCAACTTCTAAAATATCCTGTCCCTGATAGGCATGTGCCAGAATACAGATATCCTGTTCCTTCTTCATACGCATAATTTCCTGCTGTATTTCTGCTATCGTCATTTTGATTTCTCACTTTCTTATTTTTACATATCATTAGATATTTATAAGCACTCCAAATAAAAGTTCTATGATATATCACCTGGTAAATATTTTCCACCGCCTAAATTGCATGCAGATGCTTCATGGAAATATCAAGAATCGGAGCGGAATGTGTCAGCGCACCGCTGGATACAAAATCAACACCAATTTCACAGATTTTTGCAATATTTTCCTTTGTAATATTACCGGAACATTCCGTCTGTGCACGACCATTGATCAATGATACTGCTTCTTTCATCACCTCTGGGGTCATATTATCCAGCATGATAATGTCTGCCCCAGCATCAACTGCTTCCTGAACCTGATCCAGTGTCTCTACCTCAATCTCAATCTTTCTGACAAATGGTGCATATGCTTTTGCCATCTGGATAGCCTTTGTTATACTTCCGGCAGCTCCAATATGATTATCTTTTAATAAAACACCATCAGACAGATTGTAACGGTGATTGCATCCTCCACCCACACGAACTGCATATTTTTCAAAAATACGGCAGTTTGGAGTTGTTTTTCTAGTATCCAGAAGTGTCACCTTACTGCCTTTCAGCAACTCTGCTACTTGTCTTGTATAAGTAGCAATTCCACTCATTCGTTGCAAATAGTTTAACGCAACGCGTTCACCGGAAAGGAGTACACGGATATCTCCTTGTACAACAGCCATCCGCTGCCCCTGCTTTACATTATCTCCATCTTTGCAGTAAAATGTTACTTTTGTCTCAGGATCCAACAAATAAAAAACCCTTGCATAAACATCAAGACCTGCGATTACACCATCTTCCTTAGCAATCAGTTCTACTTCACCAGGTTGTGCAGTTGGCATTACTGCATTTGTAGACACATCTTCACTGGTAATATCTTCCTGTAATGCAAGGCGGATCAGATTATCTGCCTGCAGTTTCATTGTTATATCATTCATGACTGTTTTTCACCCTCTCAATCTCATTTTTTACTGCGGTATGATATTCAGATAAAATCTGTTCACGGTCTTCATATTTCTGAATATCTATCGGTATTCTATCATACTTTGTCTGTGTTCCAAACAGAATATCATCGGCTGCTCTGCGCGAAAACACCAGTGATTCCAAGAGAGAATTGCTTGCCAGACGGTTTTTACCATGCACTCCATTACAACTTGTCTCACCACAGGCATACAATCCTTTCATTGAAGTGCGGCTTCCAAGATCGACTTTGAGACCGCCCATGAAATAATGCTGTGCCGGAACAACCGGAATCGGCTCTTTGCATGGATCAAATCCTTCCTCAAGACATTGCTGGTAAATGTTTGGGAAATGTGATAAAATCGTATCTTTGCCAAGTGGACGCATATCTTCCCAGACATGATCCGATCCTTCTTTTTCCATCTGGGCAAAAATAGCCTGGCTCACTTTATCCCTCGGCTGCAATTCATCTGTAAAACGTTGTCCATTCTTATCCAATAGTAAAGCGCCTTCTCCACGAACAGATTCAGATATAAGGAATCTACGTCCTGGCTTCTTTGAAAAAAGAGTCGTCGGATGAATCTGTATGTAATCAATGTGCTCAAGTTGAACCTGATGCTTTAATGCAATGCCAATCGCATCGCCCGTAATATGTGGGAAATTTGTAGAATTCTGATACAAACCACCAAGTCCGCCACATGCTAATACCACATGCTGTGCATAGACCGGATAAACATTATTATCCTGATCCATAATAATAATTCCACCGCAGACATTATTATTTGCGATTAAATCTACCATAGTCATGTATTCACAGATTTCAATATTCGTTTTTGCCTTTACTTCATTTAATAAAGTCTGTGTAATCTGTTTTCCAGTAATGTCCTCATGAAACAGAATACGTGGTTGGGAATGAGCTGCTTCTCTTGTAAACATCAGATTTCCCTCTTTATCTCTTGTAAAATCTACGTTTCTCTGTACAAGATCACGAATAATATCATTAGAACTTCGAATCATCAGATCTACAGCACGCTCATCGTTCTCATAATGTCCTGCACGCATGGTATCTTCAAAATAATTCTTATAATCATCTTCTCCGCGAAGCATGCAGATACCACCTTGAGCAAGGAAGGAATCTGACTGATCTGCTTCCTGCTTTGTAATTAATAAAATTCGTTTACGCTCCGGTAGGTTTAATGCACAGTATAAACCAGCTGCACCGGTGCCTACGATAATGACGTCATAATATTCTTTCATAGTATTTTTCCTCTTTATAATGCTTTCGCCATTATACTATCATCGTTTACAACTGTCAAGACAGCTGTTTTGCACATGTAACCGTATACAACTAAATTTTTGAATTATTCTGCATAATGCTGCAACACCCACTGTCCTTTCCGATATAAAATAGACAATTGTCCCATGTCTTTGGTACAACATATTCTAACTTTCTGATTCCGCAGTCGTTCCATTGTGTCTGGTGACGGATGTCGATAGCGGTTATGTGCACTACTGGAAATCAGTGCAATTTCTGGCTTAATCCTTGCCAGAAATCTCTCACTACTGGAATAACGCGAACCATGATGAGCTACCTTCAGGGCATTAACCGGTTTTAGTAAATTTCGTTCCAACAATAAAGTTTCCTGTTCTTCACCAATATCCCCTGTAAAAAGCATAGAAAAATCATGGCTTTGCAGCTCCCATACCTGACACAATCCATTGATGTCTGCAGCTGTCTCCTGTGCATCTGGATACAGACAGTGTAATTCCATTTCCTGCAAATGCAGTTCACTCCCTGTACTTGCATACTGTATATCAATACCTTTCTGTTCAGCCAATGTGATCAGATCCTGACATGCTTTTTCTTCTGCTTGTGCTTTTGCAAGAATCAAATATCGGATTGGATAATCCGCCTCAATCAGTTCTATCAATCCGGAGATATGATCCGCATCCGGATGTGTAACAATCCAGGCATCGATGCTTCTAACTCGATGATATTTAAGAAATGGGAGCATCCGATAATTGCCAACTGCTTCTTCTGAACTACTTCCACCATCAATCCATACTTTTGTACCAGCCCCATCTGTCAGAAACAGGCCATCCCCCTGACCTACATCCAGCATATAGATTCCCGGCAACTCTGCCGGATGAAACAGTAGTGTTCCTGTCAGCAGTCCTGCACAAATCCCATTAAAAAGAATCTTTTTTCTGATTCCGTCATTGTTTGGATGTCTGCATTTCCAGACACAGAACAAAGTAAGAAAAAAATAATAGAGAATCATGCACCAAATTTCCGGTCGCCCAGTCAAAACCAGATTTCCAGGCAAGCATTGCATAAACTTCATACCAGCCTCATATATATTCAAAATCTCATGACATCCTACCAACATCCATTCTGCCATATAAGGAAGTTTCTGATAAATCATTGCCGCAATCACCCCACCTCCCAGTAACCAACCGCTCAACGGAAGCACAAGAAGATTTAAAAAAAGAGAATATAACGGAACTTCGTAATAAAACCAGGCAGTCAACGGCAACAGCCATAATTGCAACCACAGACTGAACAGGCAATTGTTTTTCAAAGGAATCAGCATTTTATGAAAAACAAACTCTTTCCATGAAAATTTCTGTTCTTTATATTTCTGTTCTTTCCACTTTGTATCACAGAATAAAATACCATACAACACGATAGAAAGCATTGCAGAAAAAGAAAACAGAAAACCACTCTGTCCAATCACCAGTGGATTTCCAGTCAATAATAATATAGCAGCCAGTGCCAGTCCGTTGGCTGCTTCATAGGTACGACCAAGCACCTGCGCCCCCATCATACAAAAATACATAACAAGTGCTCTGCGGGCAGGAACTCCAAAACCACTCATATAAGCAAAGGAGAAAACCAGAATCATACTTACAGAAGATGAAAACGAATATGATATACACATTTTACGAAGCAACCGGTAAAAACTAAAACCAAGAATCGATATGTGTAATCCTGAGACAGACAACAAGTGAGAAATACCAGCATTTTGATACATCTGACGAGTATCAGAATCCAACTGTGATTTGCTCCCTGCTGCCAATGTACATAAAACTCCAGCATCCCTCTCATTAAGGTTTTCAAGATAAACCTTAATCATATTTTTTTGAAGCTGATATATGGTTTCTCTTATAAGAAAACGAGGTTTCTTGTTTTGCCTGATTGTATCAGCTTTTATACGGCATACAATATTTAATTGTTTGTAATAGGTGGCAAAATCGAAATTACCATCGTTACGCGCGCCAGAAAAAAGCTGAACTTTCCCCGATATGGTAACCTTTGTTCCGATTGGAATGTCATCCTGCTCATTTGATACAATAACATGGCCTAGGAAAATAGGCGTTTGATCTGAATTCAGATATGTTTGTCGGATATGATATAAATAAGAATCAGATTTGATTTCTTTACGGCTTACAATGCCACTGATTGTGACCTGTGAAATGTCACGAACAACATCCTGCCGATCTAAGTAAGATGCTACATGCTTTCTGGTCCATACAGCACCGAAAATGCAGCAACATGCAAGGACCACAAACATGATCCTTATTTCAAAAAAGGATACTTTTCCCCTTTGAGCTATGCCTGCCATGCATCCGACCAAAAGAAAAATTGCCGGAATTACATGCTGAACCGATCTTTCACTGGCCAGCAGAATCCCGGCAACCAATGCAGCTGCACAAAGGCAGATATGACGTTTATTGTCCAGAATCAAGTAACCCCTCCTTCTCCTGTTTCTGTACAACTTCCACATCATCCCCCTCTTCTGTAACAAGATCCAGATCACGCTTATAATGTTCACTCAAAGACATTTTTTCACGATATGTGATATTTGTTTTTCCATTAACTGCAATCTGTACCGTATTAATGGTATCAAGCTCGGTCAGTGAATCTACGATAGAATATATGATCACATCTTCTTTGATTTCAAAATTCTGCGTAAGAAAATCATCTCCAAGATTTACCAGGCAAACACCATCCATGACAGATACACTTATCAAATCTGTGTTTTCCGGAATGGCAGATCTTGCATTGGAAGATTTCGGTCCATCAAGAAGTCGTTCCATAATCAGTTTTTCAATAGATGTATTGCTAGAATAATACACATGTTGTGTCTCACGTACCAGCCCATCTCCTACTGAAGATGCAAAATATAACGTCAGATTCGCCTCCTGAATATTGTTGATTTTTTCCCCCGGATTTTCAACAAAGGAATCATTGGTAAGAATCCCGACTTCTTTTCCGTTAACATCTGTAAGTGGTAGATTATTCACATAAAAAGATACTCCCTCAACATCTGGAATCTGCATCATATTATGGACAACAGCCCCTCGGCATAACACTTCTTCCGTAACCGGAATATCACTATATGCCTTATTAAAATAAAGATAAAGCTGATGATCCGTATACTCATAACGTTCAATCTTGATATTATCGGGAAAAATTTTTTGATAATCTACATCGTCCGTTTCTTTTGACATCTCTTCTATAAACTCTTCAATCAAACTGGTCGTATCTGATTCCGTTGGATCATAAGACCGACTTACAATTTTTGTTTTTTGTTTATTCAAATAAAACATCGTGTATCCTGTATTTTCTTTTTTATGTTTCTCACATCCAGTCACTGCTCCAGCGGCAAGTAAGACTGCCAAAAGTAAAATACCTGTTCGTTTCCAAATTTTCATAGATATCCCCTTATCTTAACCTGCGATATAGGTCAGAGGAATCCGCACCGTAA
>CAKREL010000099.1 GCA_934317205.1 uncultured Eubacterium sp. | reverse complement strand
CCCAGAAGCAAAATCGGATATTCGCGCTTTGGATTCTGACTGATATAATACTCTGACAGTCCATACACACGAATCTGCTGTTTTGCGCATGCTTCGATCACTTGCTGTTCGGATAGTTCTGTATCTACCTCTACCAGAAGATGCAGACCGGAGTTTTCTCCCATAATATCCCGTACCCAGGAATATTTTTTCAATTCTGCAAGCATAAAGTCATGCTTATTTTTATAAATTGCCCGCATACGATTCAGATTTTTTTCAAAATAGCCTTCTTTCATAAACTGGCAAATGGCCTGCTGCATCAGATTTGGCACAGTGCATGCATAAAATCCACAACACTCCCGATAACGTTCCATCAATTGTTTCGGAAGCACCATGTAGCTGACACGAATTGACGAAGCAATACTTTTTGAAAACGTACCAAGGTAAATCACACGGCCAGAACGATCAATTCCCTGCAAGGCCGGAATCGGTTTTCCCTTATATCGGAACTCACTGTCGTAATCATCTTCGATAATATAGCGTTCCGGTTCTTCCACCGCCCAGTTTAACAGTTCCAGTCTGCGTTTCATCGGCATAACAATTCCCAATGGGAACTGATGGGAGGGCATCACATAGGCAATACTGGCATCCATTTCCTGCAAAAGATCCACACGCATTCCGGACTCATCCAATGCCACTTCCCGCACAGAAAGCCCTGCATTTTTAAAAGTCCGATAAGCACGCAGATAAGTCGGCGACTCCATTGCCACACAATGCGACGCTCCCAGCATCTGAACTAGCATAAGCTGCAAATATTCATTTCCTGCTCCGATAATAATCTGCTCCGGGTTACATCGTACATTTCGTGCATGATACAGATAGTCGCAGATTGTTTCCTTCAGATTGTTTTCTCCAAAAGCACTACCACTGCTCATAATCTGTTCCCCCTGATCCAACAGCAGATTTTTCATGATCTTACTGAGACCGCTATATGGAAAATTTTCCATGGAAAGTTCGTTTAACGAAAAATCAATCTGATAGGAAGTCTTTTCCGCTTTCCGCAGGGCATCACTTTTTTTCCAATCCGAATGAACATTCTCCGCTTTTTCCATTGCAAATGTCTTTGCATCACCAGTTCGAATCTCCGTCAGATCATACAACTCCCGCACATCGCAGGCAAAATAACCGCGATACGGCTCCGCATGAATATAACCTTCGGAAACCAGCTGATCATAGGCAAGTTCCACTGTACTGCGGCTCACCTGCAGATAATCCGCCTCAAACCGGGTGGAAGGCAGTTTTTCTCCCTGTAAAATACGGCCCTGCAAGATTGCTTCCCGCAGGGCTTCGTAAATTTGTTCATATAAAGGCTGTTTTTTTTCTGTATCAAGCGTAATCGCTAATTCTTTCATTTTCTCCTAAGCCTGTGTCGGCAGTTTGTATGAGCTCTTTAAGGATACGATACGGTTGAATACCGGATGCTCCGGTGTGGAATCTTTTGCATCTACACAGAAGAAACCATTTCTTACAAACTGGAAGCTGTCATATTTTTCTGCTTTCAGTAAAGATGGCTCCACATAGCAGTTCTCCAGTACAGTGAGAGAATTCGGGTTCAGATTCAGACTTCCGTCCTCATTGTATACACCTTTCTCCTCGTCAATGATATTCTCATACAGGCGAACCTGTGCTTTTACTGCATCTGCTGCGGATACCCAGTGGATTGTTCCACGTACTTTTCTTCCGTCCGGGCTGTTTCCTCCGCGGCTCTCCGGATCATAAGTACAATGTACTACAGTTACTTTTCCATCTTCGTCTTTCTCAAATCCTGTACAGGTTACGAAATATGCATTCATCAGACGTACTTCATTGCCTGGGAACAGACGACGGTATTTTTTCGGAGGTTCTTCCATGAAGTCCTCACGCTCGATATAAACCTCTCGGCCAAATGGAACCACACGTTTGCCAAGTTCTGGATTTTCCATGTTGTTATCTACTTCCAGCTCCTCAGTCTGACCTTCCGGATAGTTGTCGATCACCAGTTTGATCGGATCAAGTACTGCCATGGCACGGGATGCTTTTAACTTCAGATCCTCTCGGATACAATACTCAAGCATTGCATAATCCACGGAACTGTTGCTCTTGGAAATACCACACAGCTCTACGAATTTTTTGATAGAGGATGGTGTAAATCCTCTTCTTCTCAGTGCTGCAATAGAAACCAGACGTGGATCATCCCATCCGTCTACGATACCATCTTCTACTAATTTCTTGATGTAACGTTTTCCGGTTACCACATTAGTCAGATACAGTTTTGCAAACTCGATCTGTTTTGGTGGATGCGGATACTCAAGCTCTCTTACTACCCAGTCATACAGAGGACGGTGATCCTCAAATTCCAGCGTACAGATAGAATGAGTAACACCTTCGATTGCATCTTCGATCGGATGCGCAAAATCATACATCGGGTAGATGCACCATTTATCTCCGGTACGATGATGTGTCATATGAGCCACACGATAGATGACCGGGTCACGCATGTTGATGTTCGGGGAAGCCATGTCGATTTTTGCACGCAGAACTTTCTCGCCATCCTGATACATGCCGTTTTTCATATTTTCAAATAATTCCAGGTTTTCTTCTACACTGCGGTCACGGTATGGGCTGTTCTTACCCGGCTCTGTCAGTGTTCCGCGGTATTCACGGATTTCCTCTGCTGACAGATCGCAGACGAAAGCTTTTCCTTTTTTGATGAGTTTTACGGCAGCTTCATACATCTGCTCAAAATAATCGGATGCGAAGAACAGTCTGTCCTCCCAGTCAGCGCCAAGCCACTCGATATCTGCCTTGATAGACTCAACAAATTCTACTTTTTCTTTTGTCGGGTTGGTATCATCAAAACGCATGTTGAATTTTCCATGATATTCCTGAGCAAGTCCATAATTTAAAAGAATAGATTTTGCATGTCCGATGTGAAGATATCCGTTTGGCTCCGGTGGAAAACGGGTACATACAGTCTCACATCTGCCCTCCTCTATATCCTTGTCAATAATCTGCTCAATAAAATTTCTGGAAATTGTTTCATTTTCCATAATCAAACCTCTCTCTCCTGTATTTTAAGTAAGGATCTTGCTGTTATAGTTCCCATAAAAGTGCCATTAAAGCTAAAAAATGATCACATTCAATTTTAACCTTTAATTAACAGAACTCCTGTCATTTTACATGTTCATGGGTAAACAGATGATCCTGACAATATTCATAATTTCCATTGCATTTGGAACAGAAACGGAACTCCAGATTCGGATCATCCAGTTCTGTCCGTCCACAAATCGCACATTTGTGGCGTGTGACACCTTTCGGTTGCTGCACCTGACGGTGATACGTCCGTTTCCTGTGGATTTCCTTCGGTGAAACACTGCGGTAATTGCGTGTCATAAAGAAGAAAATCAGGAAATTCAGGACAGAGGCAATAATGGCTACTCTACCGCCCCAACTGGAGATGATCATTTCATAAATGATCAGTGCCGCATATATACCTGCCATCCACTTCATCTTGATTGGAATGATAAAATACAGCATAATCCGCATATCCGGATAACACATCGCAAATGCGAGGAAAATTGTCATGTTAATGTAATATGTGCTGAAGCTGGATCCCATTGAAACAGGTGTATTCACACCATAGATTACAAACAAGAGCAATGCACCAAGCACGGTAAAAATCATACCGCCAAAAATATATACGTTGAACCTAAATGCTCCCCAAGTGCGCTCCAGGGCAGTACCCAGCTGATAATACAGTATGATCATAATAATGGCAAAGAAGAAATTGCCGGTTGGTGGAGGAATCAGTACCCAGGATACCAGTCTCCAGACTTGCCCATAATGGAAGATCAGAAATGGTTCCAATGTCAGGAAGCTATACGCCTGCGGTGCCAGAAACTGAATCAGATACCCTGCCACATAGAAAAGAATGATGTATTTCATCAGTCCCTGAATGGCAAATCTGCCAAACTTGCGTTCCATTTTATTTAGAAAATGCATTCTTTTTCCTACTTTCATTTTATTTTAGCACTTTCTCACTCATTTTTAATTACTTCGTATGATTTTTGAATGAAAAAGATGGCTATCTTTTGATTATATAGAGCAGCTTTCACTTTGTCAACGTGGCAAACTTTGAAATTTTGGTGTCCGTGTCAAACTTTGAATTTTTGGCATTTAAACCGGACACCATATCACAGGCATCACCTGTATCTTATGATTAATCCCGCGTAATCTTTTTTCCAACCGGAATACATAATTCATCTCCAATTTTCAGATTGTACACGTTCACATAGGGATTTGCCATTAATATATCAGATACGCTCACATGATAATACTGTGAGAGCTTATATAATGTATCTCCCTGTTTTACGACATGTATGAAACCCGGGTAACTGTACAACGCACTTTTTTCCTCATATTCAGAATCAAAATAAGAACACATGCTTCTTTTCCTTTTTCTTTTAAGATATGCGCTATTTCCTTTCTGTACACTCTATTTCCTTTATGCCTTTTTTTAGATATCCAAAACCCCCCTTTGTTAAAAAAATATAAAAGGATTGTATTTTGCCATTTCCTGTCGTATAATGAAGTTCGCTTGTAATCTGGCAGGCGTTATACATTTAATATGAAACTTCTGAAATCAGTTTCCACTGATTTTTACTGGAAATTAATGATTTCAGACAACTCTTAAACATATACAGGTGATAAAATGAATACTTTAAAATTACACAAACTTGGAATTGATATCGGATCAACTACGGTAAAGATTGCAATTTTGGATGAGCAAAACACGTTAGTTTTTTCCGATTATGAGCGCCACTTTGCGAACATACGCGAAACGCTTACTGATCTGCTTCATAAAGCATATAAAAAACTCGGACAGATCCAGCTTAGTCCTATGATTACCGGTTCCGGTGGTCTGACACTGGCCAAGCACCTCGGTGTACCTTTTGTACAGGAGGTTATCGCTGTATCTACTGCTCTGCAGGATGCAGCTCCGCAGACTGATGTAGCCATTGAGCTTGGTGGTGAGGATGCCAAGATCATTTATTTTGAGGGTGGCAATGTCGAGCAGCGAATGAATGGTATCTGTGCCGGCGGAACCGGCTCTTTTATTGATCAGATGGCTTCTCTGATCCAGACAGATGCCAGTGGTCTGAATGAATATGCCAAAAATTATAAAGCAATCTATCCGATTGCTGCCCGTTGCGGTGTATTTGCAAAAACAGATATCCAGCCATTGATCAACGAAGGTGCAACCCGCGAAGATCTGTCTGCTTCTATCTTCCAGGCAGTCGTAAACCAGACCATCAGTGGTCTTGCCTGTGGTAAGCCAATCCGTGGTCATGTAGCCTTCCTTGGTGGGCCGCTTCATTTCTTATCTGAGCTGAAAGAAGCATTTATCCGCACTCTGAAACTGGATGAGGAGCATACGATCGTTCCTGAAAACTCCCACCTTTTTGCAGCTATCGGTTCTGCTTTAAATTACAAGGAAGAAAATCAGGTATCCTTAGAAGATCTTCTTGGCAAATTAAAAGGTGAGATCCACATGGAATTCGAAGTAGAACGTATGGATCCGCTGTTTGCAGATCAGGCCGCTTACGATGAATTTACTGCTCGTCACAACGGCGCATGTGTAAAAAAAGGCGATATTTCTACATACAGTGGTAACTGCTATCTTGGAATTGATGCAGGTTCCACTACAACAAAAGTTGCTCTGGTTGCAGAAGATGGTACCTTGCTGTACTCCTTCTACAGCAGCAACAACGGAAGCCCGCTGGCCACTTCCATTATTGCCATCAAAGAGATCTACGAACAGCTTCCGGCCGATGCACACATCGTATCTTCCTGCTCTACCGGTTATGGCGAGGCTCTGGTAAAAGCAGCCCTGATGCTGGATGAAGGCGAAGTAGAGACTGTTGCACACTACACCGCTGCTGCCTTCTTTGACCCGAAAGTTGACTGTATCCTTGATATCGGTGGTCAGGATATGAAATGTATCAAGATTAAAAATAACACCGTTGACAGCGTACAGTTAAATGAGGCATGTTCCTCCGGTTGTGGTTCTTTCATTGAGACATTTGCAAAGTCTCTGAACTATTCTGTACAGGATTTCGCAAAAGAAGCACTATTTGCAAAAAATCCGATTGATCTTGGAACACGCTGTACGGTATTTATGAATTCCAAAGTAAAACAGGCGCAGAAAGAAGGTGCATCTGTTGCTGATATTTCCGCAGGTCTGGCTTACTCTGTTATCAAAAATGCATTATTTAAAGTAATCAAGCTGTCCGATCCGACAGAACTTGGTCAGAACATTGTTGTTCAGGGTGGTACCTTCTACAATGACGCTGTACTGCGAAGCTTCGAAACCATTTCCGGATGCAAAGCGATCCGTCCGGATATCGCCGGTATTATGGGTGCTTTCGGTGCTGCACTGATCGCCCGTGACCGTTATGAGGGTAAACAGACCACCATGCTGTCCATCGAACAGATCAATGATCTGAAATTTGAGACAAAACTGGCCCGCTGTGGTGGATGTACCAATAACTGCCTGCTCACCATCAACAAATTCTCCGGAAATCGTCAGTACATTACCGGAAACAGATGTGAAAAAGGTATCGGAAAAGAGAAAAACAAAGAACAGATTCCAAACCTGTTTGAATATAAGCTGCATCGCATCTTTGACTACGAACCTCTGAGTGAGGAAGAAGCAACCCGCGGAACGCTCGGTATGCCAAGAGTCCTGAACATTTACGAAAACTATCCGTTCTGGGCAACATTTTTCAAGGCACTGAAATTCCGTCTCGTACTCTCTCCGGCTTCTACCAGAAAGATTTACGAGCTTGGTATCGAATCCATCCCGAGCGAATCCGAATGTTATCCGGCTAAACTTGCGCACGGACATATTTCATGGCTGATCAAAGAAGGTATCAACTCCATCTTTTACCCATGTATTCCGTATGAACGTAATGAGTTCCCGGATGCAGGCAACAACTACAACTGCCCGATTGTTACTTCTTATGCAGAAAATATCAAAAACAACGTAGATGACATTACATCCGGAAAAGTAAAATTATACAATCCATTTATGTCCTTCGCAGATGAAGAAACTTTAACAAAGCGTCTCGAAGAAATCATGAAGGAAGATTTTGATATTCCGGCTTCCGAAGTAAAAGCAGCTGTACACGCTGCATGGCAGGAGCTTGCCAGTGCCCGCGATGATATGCGAAAAAAAGGTGAAGAAACGATTCAGTGGTTAAAAGACAACCACCGCCGCGGTATCGTCCTTGCCGGCCGTCCATATCATATTGACCCGGAGATCAACCACGGTATTCCGGAGCTGATCACATCCTACGGATTTGCAGTTCTGACCGAGGATTCCATCTCTCATCTGCACCAGGTGGAGCGCCCGCTGATCGTACTTGACCAGTGGATGTACCACTCCAGACTGTATGCAGCTGCAAACTATGTAAAAACGACAGACTTTTTGGATCTGATCCAGTTAAACTCTTTTGGCTGTGGACTGGATGCGGTTACCACCGATCAGGTCAGCGATATTCTGACTCATTCCGGCAAAATTTACACCTGCCTGAAGATCGATGAGGTAAATAACCTTGGTGCTGCACGTATCCGTATCCGTTCTCTCATTGCGGCCATCCGCACCAGAGAGAAAAATCCGAAAGAGCG
>CAKREL010000098.1 GCA_934317205.1 uncultured Eubacterium sp. | reverse complement strand
GTAGCAGCAGCAAACGACAAGTAAAAATCCCATATATGAAATAATTGCTTCGTTAGATGAGACTTGACGTACCGTTATGTACGCCTGCGTCTCATCTGCCTTGCACTGATTCCATATCTGGAATTTTTGAATGTTTTTGTACTAATTTGATTTCTGAAAAATTCATATTACGAATCGGAAATTTATGTATTGAAATATAAGGAGAAAAGAGCGAAATGGCTAGAAGAAAAATTATCGCAGGTAACTGGAAAATGAATAAAACACCGAGCGAGGCAGTTGCTCTGGTGAACGAGTTAAAACCGTTAGTAGCAAATGAAGATGTAGATGTTGTATTTTGTGTACCGGCAATCGATATCATCCCGGCTATGGAAGCTGCAAAAGGCAGCAATATCTGTATTGGCGCTGAGAATATGTATTTTGAGGAGAGCGGAGCTTACACAGGTGAGATTTCCCCAAATATGTTAGTAGACGCAGGTGTAAAATACGTTGTTCTCGGACATTCTGAGAGAAGAGAGTATTTTGCAGAGACAGATGAGACTGTAAACAAAAAAGTTCTGAAAGCTTTTGAGCATGGTATTACACCGATCATCTGCTGTGGTGAGACTCTGACACAGAGAAAACAGGGAATCTACCTTGACTGGATCCGTATGCAGATCAAAATCGCATTCCAGAACGTAACTGCAGATCAGGCAAAAACAGCAGTTATCGCATATGAGCCAATCTGGGCAATCGGAACAGGTGAGACAGCTACCTCTGATCAGGCAGAGGAAGTATGTGGTGCTATTCGTGCGTGCATCGCAGAAGTTTATGATGAGGCTACTGCAGAAGCAATCCGTATCCAGTATGGCGGATCTGTAAATGCAGGAAACGCAGCAGAGTTATTTGCAAAACCGGACATTGATGGTGGTCTGGTAGGTGGAGCTTCTCTGAAAGCTGATTTCGGCAAAATCGTCAATTATAATTAATAATCATGAAATATTAATTTGCTTTGAGAACGAATATTCATGAACTACGATAAATAATAAAGATTAACAATGTTTTAATAATTCAGAGTCATCCGCAAGTTCGTTTGGCTCTGAAATTATCTTAGATAGTTTGGAGGAAAACATGAGTAAAAGACCAGTCGTATTAATGGTTTTAGATGGATATGGCTTAAATGACAATCCGGAAGGAAATGCAATTGCAATGGCAAAAACTCCGGTGATGGACAGTCTGATGAAAGAGTATCCTTTTGTAAAAGGTGCTGCATCCGGTCTGGCAGTTGGTCTGCCGGACGGTCAGATGGGGAATTCAGAGGTCGGACATATGAACATCGGCGCAGGCCGTATTATTTATCAGGATCTGACCAGAATCACAAAAGCAATTGAAGATGGTGATTTCTTTGAAAATAAAGGGTTGCTGAAAGCAATTGAAAATTGCAAGAAAAATAATTCTGACCTGCATCTGTGGGGACTGTTATCCGATGGCGGTGTACACAGTCATATCACACATCTGTATGGTCTTCTTGAAATGGCCAAAAAACATGGTCTGACAAATGTATATGTACATGCATTTTTGGATGGCCGTGATACACCGCCTGCTTCCGGAAAAGACTATATCGAACAGCTGGAAGCAAAAATGCAGGAAATCGGTGTAGGAAAGATAGCATCTATTTCCGGCCGTTATTATGCAATGGATCGTGACAATAACTGGGATCGTATCCAGAAAGCATATGATTCTTTAGTATCCGGAACAGGTATACAGGCAACGGATGCTGTGAAGGCGATGGAAGCTTCTTATGCAGATGGCGTGACAGACGAGTTTGTGCTTCCGACTGTTATTACAGATGAAGCAGGCAAACCGGTTTCAGTTGTAAAAGAAAATGATTCCGTTATTTTCTTCAACTTCCGTCCGGATCGTGCCCGTGAGCTTACCAGAGCATTCTGCGACGATGCATTTACCGGATTTAAACGTCCATTTATTCCTCTGACTTATGTATGCTTCAAAGATTATGATGAGACGATTCCGAACAAGATCATTGCTTTCGAAAAAGAATCCATCAAAAATACTTTTGGTGAGTTTCTTGCGGCGCAGGGCAAAAAGCAGCTTCGCCTGGCAGAGACAGAGAAATATGCACATGTAACTTTCTTCTTCAACGGTGGTGTGGAAGAACCGAATGCAGATGAGGCACGTTTGCTGGTTGCATCTCCGAAAGATGTTGCAACATATGATCTGAAACCGGAAATGAGTGCTCCGGAAGTCGGCATGGATCTGGTAGAGGCTATCAAATCTGATAAATATGATGTGATCATTATCAACTTTGCTAACCCGGATATGGTAGGTCACACAGGTGTGATTCCGGCAGCAGTTGCAGCTGTAGAGCGTGTAGACAGTCTGGTAGGCGATGCAGTGCAGGCAGTCAAAGATGTAGATGGCATTCTGTTTATCTGTGCTGACCATGGAAATGCTGAGCAGATGATTGATTATACAACTGGTAATCCTCATACAGCACATACAACGAATCCGGTACCGTTTATTCTGGTAAATGCTGATCCGTCTTATGGACTGGCAGAGGGTGGATGCCTGGCAGATATCGCTCCGACACTGATCGAGCTGATGGGATTAAAACAGCCGGAGGAAATGACCGGTCACAGTTTGTTAATTAAGAAATAAATACCAAAGTAATTTGTGGATTTTCCGCACCTTTCTGATAAATATTCAGAAAGCATTGCTACTTTACAAGCAAGCTCTTTCGCCACACGATAGTATTTTTGTGCTGTCGTGTGGCATTTTTTGCGTTTTGCAGAAAAAAAGAAGTGCTGTATGCATTACATGTGACAACCTGCTTTCGTGATCTGCATTTTTGTGATATGATTAAAATTCGCAAATAAATCAGATGTGAGTAACAAAGAGATATTAACTTTCTGGTAGAAGGAGTATAAGCAATTGAACGAGACATTTATGAAAGAAAAACCGATTTTCCCGCTGTTGCTGTCGATGTCCCTTCCGATGGTCATCTCCATGGCGGTAAATTCGCTTTACAATATTGTAGACAGTTATTTTGTGGCAAAAATCAGTGAGGATGCCATGACGGCACTTTCTCTGGTATTTCCGATTCAGAACTTTATTAATGCAGTGGCGATTGGTTTTGGCGTAGGTATTAATGCTATGATCGCCCAGTATCTTGGCGCAGGAAGAAGAGACAAAGCCGATGAGGCACTGACACAGGGGATGGTGCTGGCAGTGATTCATGGGATTGTTATGATGATGATATGTATTGTCAGCATTCCGTTTTTTCTGAAATTATTTACCGCTGACAAGAATGTGATTGCACTTGGTACACGTTATGCAACGATTGTATTTTCTTTTTCTGTTATTCTTAGTGTGAATCTGACTTTTGAAAAAATGAATCAGGCGATTGGAAATATGAAAATCACCATGATAAGTCTGCTGATCGGATGTGGTCTGAATATTATATTGGATCCGATGATTATTTTCGGCATCGGACCATTTCCGAAACTTGGAATTGCAGGAGCTGCACTGGCAACCGGATTTGGACAGTGTGTACCGATTGTGATTTATATAGTTGCATATCTGAAAAAACCAAAGCGGGTGGCCTTTCGTCGGGAATATTTGCATTTGACCGGGGAAGTGGCGAAGCGGCTCTACAGTATTGGTGTGCCGGCTATTTTGAATATGGCGTTAACCTCTGTATTGACCACAGCACTGAATGCGATTCTGGCAGCATTTTCCCAGACATATGTATTGGTGCTTGGTATTTATTATAAGCTGCAAACGTTTTTATATATGCCAGCTAACGGAATTATTCAGGGGATGCGCCCGCTGATCGGCTACAACTATGGTGCAAGAGAGCATAAACGTGTGGAGCAGCTGTACCGCCTGACATTGCTCTTGAATATTTGCATTATGACAGCCGGCATGATTTTATGCCTGACGATCCCGGGAAAATTGATGGGTGCATTTGCTGAAAATCCACAAACCATTCAGGATGGTGTTACTGCATTACATATTATCTGTTTTGGGTTCATTTTGTCCGCAGTGTCAGTTACAGCCTGTGGTGCACTGGAGGGATTAGGGAAAGGAATACCATCCTTACTTATTTCCTTATCGCGTTATGTGGTACTGATTATTCCGTTGGCATTTATTTTTAGTCGATTCTTTGGAGCGGCTGGCGTATGGCATGCTTTTTGGGTGACAGAAGTATTGAGTGCAGTATTTGCAGTGGTAATCTATCGTCGTAGTGTGAATGTCCGCTTTACTGTAGAATCATTTATAGAAGCAGAATAGAAAATAAATATAAGAAATACTAATAAATGAGAAAAACTGTACAAAAATACTAATAAATAAAGCGGGATTTTCTACATGCACTTTTCTATTCTGCGGTCATTGTCGATTGACGAATGTTTTTCGAATGTATTATACTTAAATTATGTTGCGATAGTTTTATTTATAAATCGATGCATCAGATATGAACTGATTTTTAGAGCACTTTTTATAAGTATCATGCTTCGCAGAAATTACAGAGACTAAATTAGTACAATACAGAGAAAAGGGGAATCAATCGCTATGAGTATTCAGACATTCAAACCGGTGAAAGAAGGAAAAGTACGTGAGGTTTATGATATTGGTGACAGCCTGATCATTACCGCTACAGACAGAATTTCTGCCTTTGATGTAATTTTAAAAAATAAAGTTGAGAAAAAGGGTACCATTCTGACAAAAATGTCAGAGTTCTGGTTTGATTTTACAAAAGACATTTTACCGAATCACATGATTTCTACAGATGTAAAAGATATGCCGGAGTTTTTCCAGAACGAGAGATTTGATGGAAACAGCATGAAATGTAAGAAACTGGAGATGCTGCCGGTGGAGTGTATTGTACGTGGCTACATTACTGGAAGCGGTTGGGCAAGCTACTGTGAAAATGGTACTGTCTGCGGCATCAAGCTTCCGGAAGGATTAAAAGAATCTGAGAAGCTGCCTGAGCCAATCTATACACCGTCCACAAAAGCAGAGATTGGTGATCATGATGAAAACGTAAGCTACGAGCAGACCGTGATCAATCTGGAGAAGATCTATCCGGGCAAAGGACAGGAGTATGCAGAGAAACTGCGTGATTATACGATTGCACTTTACAAAAAATGCGCAGAGTATGCATTAAGCAAAGGTATCATTATCGCAGATACAAAATTTGAGTTTGGTCTGGATGAGAATGGAAATGTTATTCTCGGCGATGAAATGCTGACACCGGATAGTTCCCGTTTCTGGCCATTAGAAGGATATGAAGCAGGAAAAGGTCAGCCGTCTTATGACAAACAGTTTGTAAGAGACTGGTTAAAAGCAAATCCGGACAGTGATTATCTGCTTCCGGATGAGGTTATCGAGAAAACAGTTGATAAGTATAAAGAGGCATATGAAGTGCTGACTGGAAAAAAATTCGAAGCATAAAACTGCGTAAGGTTGGAGGGAAAAGATTCATGCTGGAAAATAAAATGGAACAGACCATGGCTCAGGACGAATTACATGAGGAGTGTGGTGTCTTTGGAATCTATGATTTAGACGGACATGACGTGGCATCTAGCATTTATTATGGCCTGTTCGCCCTGCAGCACCGTGGACAGGAGAGTTGCGGTATCGCAGTCAGCGAGACACAGGGACCAAAGGGGAAAGTGTCCAGTTTCAAGGATATGGGACTAGTCAATGAAGTGTTTGATGCAGAAAAACTGGAGAGATTGAAGGGTGACATTGGCGTTGGACATGTACGTTATTCAACTGCAGGAGCTTCCACCAGAGAAAATGCACAGCCATTGGTACTGAATTATGTAAAAGGAACACTGGCACTGGCGCATAACGGAAATCTGATCAATGCGAATGAATTGCGCCATGATCTGGAATATACAGGTGCGATTTTCCAGACCACGATTGATTCAGAGGTTATTGCTTATCATATCGCACGTGAGCGACTGAAGGTCGGAACCGTAGAGGAAGCTGTACAGCGTGCCGCTGCAAAAATGAAAGGTGCATATTCTATCGTTGTCATGAGTCCGCGAAAACTGATCGGCGCCCGTGATCCATATGGATTCAAACCGCTATGTATCGGTAAACGTGACAATTCTTATATTATTACATCTGAGACATGTGCTCTTGAAACCATTGGTGCAGAGTTTGTGCGTGATGTAAAACCAGGTGAGGTTGTTACTATTAATGGAGAAGGTGAAATCTCTTCTGATATGACAAATGCCATTGACCCATGCAAACAGGGAAGATGTATTTTTGAATACATTTATTTCGCCAGAGCAGACAGTCACTTTGATGGCATTAGTGTGTACGATGCCAGAATTAAAGCCGGCAGATTCCTTGCGCAGGATTCCCCTGTAGAAGCGGATCTGGTTGTTGGCGTTCCGGAATCCGGAAATGCTGCAGCACTCGGTTATGCAATGGAATCTGGTATTCCATATGGAACTGCATTTGTAAAAAACAGCTATGTTGGCCGTACATTCATTAAGCCAAAACAAAGCAGCCGTGAGCAGAGTGTACGTGTAAAATTAAATGTGGTAAAAGAAGCAGTTGATGGAAAACGCATCATTATGATCGACGATTCCATCGTGCGTGGAACCACATCCGGACTGATTGTAAATATGCTGAAAGAAGCAGGTGCAAAAGAAGTACATGTGCGTATCAGTGCACCGCCATTTTTGTGGCCGTGTTACTTCGGAACAGATATCCCAGCCAGAGAGCAGCTCATCGCTTATAATCGCTCCATTGAGGATATCCGTGATCTGATCGGCGCAGATTCACTTGGATATCTGCGTATTGAACGTTTGAAAGAGATGGTAAGTGGTCTGCCAATCTGTGAAGGATGCTTTACCGGAACATATCCGTTAGCACCGCCGACAGAAGATATCCGTGGAGAATATGAGCGATAAACGACGAACGTGGATTTTGGACAGGAGAGAATTCTGCTTGCAGAAATGAGCTCCTGGACAGAAATCCATGTGAGTGTAACGGACAGCTTGAAAATGTGAAACATTTTCAAGCTGAGTCGTTTATCGCAATGAAAATTAACAGAAAAAGGAGAACAACTATGAGTACAGATAGATATACAAGCCCGCTTTCCGAGCGTTATGCAAGCAAAGAAATGCAGTATATTTTTTCACCGGAGATGAAATTTCGTACATGGAGACGTCTCTGGATCGCCCTTGCGGAGACAGAGAAAGAGCTTGGGCTGGATATTACACAGGAGCAGATTGATGAGTTAAAAGCGCACAAAGATGACATTAACTTTGAAGTGGCAAAAGAACGTGAAAAACTGGTGCGCCATGACGTTATGTCTCATGTGTATGCATATGGCGTACAATGCCCAAAAGCAAAAGGTATTATTCACCTTGGTGCGACATCTTGTTATGTTGGCGATAATACAGATATCATTCTGATGTCTGAGGCTCTGAAATTAGTACGCAGCAAACTGGTGAACGTTATCGCAGAGCTTGCAAAATTTGCAGATCGTTACAAAAATCTGCCGACACTGGCTTTCACTCATTTCCAGCCGGCCCAGCCGACAACTGTTGGAAAACGTGCGACATTGTGGACACAGGAATTTCTGATGGATCTGGAAGATCTTGATTACGTTTTAGGCTCATTGAAATTACTTGGTTCCAAAGGAACCACAGGTACACAGGCAAGTTTCTTAGAACTGTTTGAAGGAGATCAGG
>CAKREL010000097.1 GCA_934317205.1 uncultured Eubacterium sp. | reverse complement strand
TTTCTGAAAATTTGTCAGATGGCAAAAAAAGAATATCCGAATTTGCCGTTAAACTTGTTTGCCCATTCGATGGGAGGAGCAATCGGAGCCATTGCAGTGTCCTGGAAGCCGGAGTGGTTTCAACATGTGATTTTAAATTCTCCGATGATCCGACCACACACTGCAAATGTTCCGTGGGAAATTTCTGCGTCGGTGTCAACGCTCCAGTGCCTGATCGGAAAAGCAGAACATTATGTGCCTGGACAGAAACCATATGAAGCGAGTGAAACATTTGAGACAAGTGCATCTACATCAAAACCGAGATTTACCCGCTTTAACGAACGCAGAAAAGCAACAAAAGAGATGCAGATCTGTGCGGCATCTTACAGCTGGCTGTCGAATGCTGCAAAGATGAACACGTATCTGATGCGTCATGCGTGGAAAAAGTATACGGCACCGATGTTGATCATTCAGGCAGAATGGGACGATTATGTGTGGACAAGTCAAATACAGAAGTTTGCTGATAAGATTAAAAAACATGGTATAGCTGAATGTGAATACCTGTATCTGTCAGAAACAAAACATGAGACATACAGCAGTAATGATGAGACGATGGACAAGTATATCAATAAGGTTTTTGCGTTTCTTCAGAAATAAAAGCTTGCCAGATTTTATGGGCGGTTATATACTGTTCTACATGCAATCGGATTCTGCACGTAAAAAAGGTATGGCAGATAACGGGCATAAAAGAAAAGATAAGGTGAAGGAGAAACAGAAAATGGGGATTTTTGATCGATTTAAGGTTTTAACGGTAAATGATGCCATTAATGAGTCAAGAACAGATAAAAATGCAGTACTGATCGATATTCGTGCCAAAGATGTATATAAACGCGGGTATATCAGCGGAAGCATCAATATTCCAATGACGCAGTTAGAACTGATCGAAAAACGTGTTCCGGACAAGGAGAAAAAGATTTATATCGTTGGAAACTATGATAATGAACCGAAAAAGGCAGCAAAAAAATTAAAGAAAATGGGATATGAAAATGCGATTCCAGGCGGAAAAATGGAAGAGCATGAAGGTCCATTGAAGAAAATGAAATAAAAGTGATTTTTGATATTAATATAAAAGGCTGACGTTTAGCAAATGAAGATTTGCAGAGCGTCAGCCTTTTATAATATTTGATCAGAATCAGAGGGAATATACTGAACAATATCGCATACATTACAATGTAAAATTCGACATAAGTCATTAAGAGTTTTTGTGGAGATATCTTTGTTATGTTTTAAACGATGAAGTTGTGTAATTTACAAATACGGCATAATATCAAAAAAAATGATATTATGCCGTATTTTTATTGTGATTTGCGGAAAAAAAATATATTATAGTATGAAGAGATAATTAGTGAGAACGCGAGGAGATGAGAAACAATGAAAACCTGTAAAGAAATTGCTGCGGAATGGAATCTGTCGGAACGTACAGTGACAACATTTTGCAAATCAGGGAAAATTCCCGGGGCTGTAAAGAGCGGAAAAAGCTGGCAGATTCCAGATGGTGCAAAAAAACCTGTCGATGGTCGGATCGGATCTGGTAAATACATGAAAAAAAATGAAGAAAAGAAAAAGAAACCACTTCCGGTTGGAATATCTGATTATGTGCGTGCACAGGCAGAGTATTATTATGTAGATAAGACATTACTGATTAAAAATTTTTTAGATCAGAAACCACTGGTATCTTTATTTACGCGGCCGAGAAGATTTGGTAAGACTCTGAATATGGATATGTTGCGTGTTTTTTTTGAAAAGCAACAGGAAGATACAAGTATTTATTTCAGGGATAAAGCAATCTGGAAATGTGGTGATTTTTATACACAGCATCAGGGAGTGTATCCGGTTATTTTTCTTAGTTTTAAAGATGTAAAATTTGATACCTGGGAAGCAACGATGGATAAGATCAAGGCTCTTTTGCAGACGGAATTTGAAAGGCATTCAGAATTGATGGAAAGTCCTTATGTGGCAGAGTATGAAAAGGAGTATTTTCAGCGGATTTTATCTGGAAAGGCATCAGAGGTAGATGTGGTTTCATCTCTGGAAAATTTATCCAGAATGTTGAAAAAGCATTATCAGAAAGCACCGGTTATTATTGTGGACGAATATGATACGCCGATTCAGGAAGGATACAGCAGAAATTTTTATAATGAGATTATTGGATTTATGCGAAATTTCTTTTCTGGGGCTTTTAAGGATAACAGCAATATTTCCTATGGATTTCTGACCGGAATTCTGCGAATCGCGCAGGAAAGTATTTTCAGCGGATTAAATAATCTGATGGTTAATTCTGTCATGGATGAAAATTATAATGAATACTTTGGATTTACATCTTCCGAAGTACATGAGATGTTGAGATATTACGGAATCACAGAGAAAGAATCGGAACTGAAAGAGTGGTATGATGGATATCTGTTTGGAAATCAGGAGATTTACAATCCATGGTCGGTGATTAATTACATTGCAAAAGGATGTGTTCCGCAGGCTTACTGGGTAAATACTGGAAAGAATGAAGTACTGGAAGATGTATTAAAAACAGCTACAGAAGACATTACAGAGAAATTATATGCATTGCTACAGGGAAAGAAGGTAGTTGCAAAAATTGATCAGAATGTTGTATATCGGTCTCTCAGCGAAGATCCTGCAAATGTGTATAGTTTGTTGTTAGTTGCAGGTTATTTAAAATCACTAAGAAAGGAATTGCAGTCAGACGGAACTTATCTGTGTGAAGTTTCCATACCGAATAAAGAAATAATGGCAGTATATAAAAGCGAGATTTTAGCACATTTATTAGATATTGGAGCTGTTACGAGAACAACTTCAAATAAAATTGCAGAAAGCCTGTTTACTAATAATGTGTCAACATTTCAAACGGCATTGATAGAGTATCTGGACAAAACGATAAGTTTTTATGATTTTGGATCGGAGAGTTTTTATCATGGGTTGGTTCTGGGACTTCTGTCCATGATGGATACACAGTACAAAATAAAATCAAACCGTGAATCGGGTGATGGAAGATATGATATCTGCCTGATTCCCAAAAAAGAGCAGTATCCGGGTGTCATTATGGAATTAAAAGCTGAGACAGGATTATCCGAAAACGAATTGAACGATTTGGCAGAAAAAGCCATTCAACAGATGGAAGAAAAACGATATGGTGCAGAACTGGTAAATGATGGAGTTTCTACTATTATAAAATTAGGGATTGCATTTTCCGGGAAAAAAGTAAAAGTGAAAATTTCATAGAAAGAGTTGAAAATGACCCCAAAACAGGAAATCAGAAAAAAATACAAATCATTAAGAAATGAAATGAGCAGTCAGGAAGTAAAGGAAAAATCCAATCAGATCTGCCAGAATTTTATTTCAAGTAATTTATTTCAGCAGGCTGAAAGAATAATGGCGTATGCGCCACTTGGAAATGAAGTGGATATCCGTCCGGTGATAGAAGAAGGATGGCGGCAGCAGAAACGAATTGTGTTTCCAAAAGTATTTGGAGATACAATGCGATATTTTGAAATCAGCAGTTTTTCACAACTGAAGGAAGGTACATTTCATGTAATGGAACCGGTGGAGACAAATCCGGTGGACTGGGAAGAAGCTCTGGTGTTTGTGCCGGGAGTAGCTTTTGACCGTCAGGGTAACCGTATGGGATATGGCAAAGGCTACTATGACCGGTTTTTTGAAGGAAAAACAGATTGTGTAAAAGTAGGAGTGGCTTATGAACTGCAGGTGGCGGATCAACTGCCAACGGAAGAAAATGATTTGCCTGTGGAATATCTGGTGACAGAAAAAGGAGTATGGAAAAGACAATGAATTATATAGACGCAATGGATTTTCTGGAAGAAACAAAGAAATACGGCAGTCAGCTGGGGCTGACCAGTATTCAGAATCTGATGGCAGAACTTGGAAATATACAGGATGAAATCCCACTGGTACACATCGGTGGTACAAATGGAAAAGGTTCTGTGGGCGCTATGCTTTCCCAGGTCTTGACAGAAGCCGGATATCGCGTGGGCAGATTCTGTACGCCGGATGTATTTGTTTATGAAGATGAGTTTCAGATGAATGGCATAAATATAGAAAAAGGACGGCTGGCACAGCTTTTTACAAGGGTAAAAGCGGCCTGTGAAAAACTGGTGGCACAGGGAATGGCACATCCTACCCGGTTTGAAGTGGAAACCGCGGCAGCCTTTTTATGGTTTTATGAAGAAGACTGTGACGTGGCATTGCTTGAAGTCGGAATGGGCGGTGCGACAGATGCAACCAATCTGATCAAAAAGCCACTGGTCAGCGTACTGACATCCATCAGTATGGATCATATCCGTTTTCTTGGGAATTCACTGGCAGAGATCGCAACTGTAAAAAGCGGCATAATCAAACCACAGGTGCCGGTAGTTACCATGCAGCAAAAACCGGAGGCAATGGAAGTCATTAAGAAGAAAGCAGAAGAAATGCAGGCAGAGTTGATTGTTGCGGATATCACGCAGGTGCAGAACATAACGCAAAAAGATGGTCGGTATGCATTTGAATGGAAAGCACCAAGGAGAAATAGCAATGAGGTATGTATTGCACCGGATGCTGTAAAAAACAATATCCAGAAAGAAGGATCAGAAAAAGATTTTCTGTGTATTCCAGTTACACTTTCCCTCTGCGGTGCATTTCAGGTAGAAAATGCAGTCTGTGTGATAAATACATTGCGGATTCTACAGAAAAAGTATCCGAAAATCACAGAAACTGTGATTCAACAGGGACTTTCACATACCATCTGGCACGGTCGTATGGAACAAATCGGAACGGGACCGGATTTCTATCTGGATGGGGCGCATAATGAAGACGCAGTGCGTAAGTTGAGAAAAACACTGGACGAAAGTTTTTCGAACCGAAGAATCGTATATATTATGGGTGTTCTGGCTGACAAAGATTATAAAAAAATGATTACGATGATGTATCAGCCCGGAGATCGTGTATACACTGTGACACCTCAGAATCCCCGGGCGCTGGACGGTAAAGAACTGGAAAAGCAACTTTTCGGGCAAAATATTGATGCACAATATTGTGAAAATATTCAGGATGCGGTATTATATGCTTTGCGGGACGCACAGAAAGAGGATATGATACTGGCTTTTGGATCGCTGTCGTATCTGCGGGATGTGCGTAACGCATATGAGAGTGAAAAATCAGATGAGTAAATTAGATATATTTACTAAAAATAATTTGATGTGAGTTAATATCAGAACAGTTGCACAGAAATAGGAAAAGAAAGATTTATGAAATTTGCAGAAAAATTATTGAAACACCCGGAATTTTTGCAGTTGCAGAAACGTGTGCAGGAGATGGAACAGAACAGAATATACTGTCATCATGAACTGTCACATGCGCTGGATGTCTGCCGAATGGCATGGATGATGTATCTGGAAGATGAATATAAGATACATTTGAAAGATTATCGGCAAAAAAAGGAAGCAAAAGTAGAGGTCAGTGAACAGGAATACCGTGCTGAAATTGCAGGACAATATATAACAGATCTACAAACAGACGATGCTGACCATACGGAGAAACCATACCTGAATGCAGATAACATGCTGGCTAAAAAAGATCAGTTTTACGTGACTGGTCTGTTGCATGATATTGGCAGAGTGGCACAGTATGAGACCGGGGAACATCACAGCGTTGCCGGTGTGCGGATTGCAGAAAAATTGCTGACAGAGATTGAATATCCGTCGGAATGGATGCGTGAGACTTTGCAGATTGTGGGTGTGCATCATGGGAGAGAAGAAATGGATGGCGAGCTTTCTAGGATGGAATACTATATTCGCCGGGCAGATCATTTTTCAAGAAACTGTTTTTTCTGTGAAGCATCAGATTCCTGTAAATGGAAAAAAGAAGAACGTAATCAGACGATTTGTTGGTAAAAGTGTAGTGAAAAACGGAACGGTTTTGACATAAAAAACATATTCGGTATATAGAATAAATGAAAAAAAGCATACCGAATATAGCGTTTTAGAAGGAAAATAAAAAATGATAATAGGAAAGAAAAATTTTGACACAGATCATGAGACATATATAATGGGCATTTTGAATGTGACACCTGATTCATTCTCAGATGGCGGTAATTTTAATTGCCTGGATGCAGCACTGCGCCATACAGAGGAAATGCTGGCAGAAGGCGCTGATATTATTGATATTGGCGGAGAATCCACACGACCGGGTCATGTGCAGATCACAGATCAGGAAGAAATTGACCGTGTGGTGCCAATCATTGAAGCGGTAAAAGCCAGATTTGATGTACCGATTTCACTGGATACTTACAAAAGTGCAGTGGCAGAAGCAGGAATTGCATCAGGTGCAGATCTGATCAATGATATCTGGGGATTGAAATATGATCCGAAGATGGCGGACGTGATCGCAAAAGGTGATGTGGCATGCTGCCTGATGCACAATCGTGAGAACAGCAATTATGCAGATTTCCTGAAGGAATGGTACGACGAAACTGCAGAGTGCGTGACACTGGCAAAAGCAGCCGGTATTGCAGATGATAAAATCATGTTAGATCCGGGAGTTGGATTCGGTAAAACGTATGAACAGAATCTGATCACCATCAAATACATGGACAAACTGAAAACGCTTGGCTATCCGCTGCTTCTGGGAACTTCCCGGAAATCTGTGATCGGACTGACACTTGACACACCTGTGACCGACCGTGCATTGGGAACTGCTGTGACAACCGTATTTGCGGTGCAGCAGGGCTATGCTTTTGTTCGTGTGCATGATATCAAGGCAAATAAACAGGCAATTCAGATGACAAAAGCGATTATGGAGGCGTAATATGGATCGTATAAAAATACAGAATCTGGAAGTGTTCGGACACCATGGGGTGTTTTCCGAGGAAACAAAACTGGGACAGAAATTTCTGGTAAATGCAACATTGTACACAAATACGCGTGCAGCCGGTTATTCCGATGACCTGGAAAAATCTATCAACTATGGTGAAGTTTGTCATTTTATTACAGGTTACATGCAAAATCATACATTTAAGCTGATTGAAGCGGTAGCAGAGCATATGGCACAGGCTATGCTGATGGAATATCCGCTTTTACAGAAACTGGATCTGGAGATCCGGAAACCATGGGCACCGATCGGACTGCCTCTGGAAAATGTATCGGTGGAGATCAGCCGCGGTTGGCATACGGTTTATTTGTCGGCAGGTTCAAATCTTGGAGAACGCCAGCAGTTTTTACGGGCAGCAGTGAGACTGTTGCAGGAATGCAGTGAAATCCGCAATCTGAAAGTGTCAAAACTGATGGAGACAGCACCATATGGCTATACAGAGCAGCCGGCATTTTTAAATGGCGCCATTGAATTAGAGACGTTATTTACACCGCAGGAGTTGCTGATCGTCATCCACAAAATTGAGGCAGAACTGGGTCGGGAGCGTGTGATTCACTGGGGACCGCGCACTATCGATCTGGATATTGTATTTTATGATGATGAAATCGTGGCAGAGTCAGAACTGATCATTCCGCATATCGATATGCAGAACAGATTGTTTGTGTTGGAACCACTCTACATGCTTTGCCCGGGAAAAGTCCATCCGGTGTTGCATAAGACCGTTGCGCAGCTTCGTCAGGAATTGCTCAGCAAGACACAGAATAGCTGATAAAATAAAAAGAATAAATGGAGTAGTGAATGAAGAAGTATAAGTTTATTTTCT
>CAKREL010000096.1 GCA_934317205.1 uncultured Eubacterium sp. | reverse complement strand
TTTTCTTCATAACAGAAATCTGTCAGACCTGCCTCGGAAACAGCGTTCATTAATTCGATTAACTGGCTAACTTCCATTGTTTTTCCTTTCATCTATACAGCAGATATGGGATACAGTATTATTAATCACTTAATAATCCCATAATGCTAAATCATATTTTCTTACTCTGTATACTTTTTAATCAGTAAACTTGCATTGTGTCCACCGAAAGCCAGAGAGTTTGTCAGCGCGTATTCAAAATTCATATCTACGCCATGTCCTTGTACATAATCCAAATCCAATTCTTCGTCTGGATGCTCCAGACCTACAGTCTGATGTACATAACCTTTGTTCATCTGGAGTACGCAGGCGATAAACTCAACTGCTCCGGCTGCTCCAAGCAAATGTCCAATCATGGATTTTGTAGAGTTTATTTTAATATCATATGCATGTTCACCAAATGCTGCTTTGATAGCTCTTGTCTCAAATAAATCATTGTGATGTGTGCTTGTTCCATGTGCATTAATGTATGTAATCTCTTCTGGAGCTACATTTGCGTCTTTGAGAGCAAATAACATCGCATTTTTTGCGCCTTCTCCGTCTTCTGCCGGTGATGTAATATGATATGCATCACTGGTCGCACCATAACCAACAACTTCTGCAAGGATATTGGCACCCCTTGCTTTTGCATGCTCTAACTCTTCCAAAACAACGACTCCTGCTCCGTCACCAATGACAAATCCGTCACGTTCTTTGTCAAATGGAATAGAACAACGCTCCGGATTATTAGATGTAGAAAGAGCAGTCAAAGCAGTAAAACCACCGACACCAATCGGAGTAATAGCATTTTCAGTACCTCCTGCCAGCATCACATCTGCCTCACCATACTGAATAGAACGGAATGCTTCACCGATGGAGTGTGTACCTGTTGCACAAGCAGTTACCACGTTGATACTTTTTCCTTTTAACCCAAGCTGAATCGTCACGTTTCCGGTTGCCATATTTGTAATCATCAGTGGAACCAGAAGCGGGTTGATTCTGGATGGTCCTTTTTCCAGCAATTTTTTGTGCTCGCGCTCGATAGACTGTAAGCTTCCGACACCAGAACCAATCGCACAGCCAACACGGTACGGATCTTCTTTTTCCATATCCAGACCTGCATTCTCAAATGCTTCCTTTGCTGCTGCCACTGCATACTGTGCAAACGGTTCCATTCGTCTTGCTGCTTTTTTATCCATGCGGTCAGCTGCCACAAAACCTTTGACTTCTGCTGCCACTTTCACCTTGAAATCTGTGGTATCAAAATAAGTAATCTCACCGAAACCTGTTTTTCCGGTTTTCAGACCTTCCCAGTATTCTTCTACATTTAAACCGATGGGATTGACTGTTCCCATTCCAGTAACTACTACTCGTCTCATCTATGTGTCTCCTTTTTTGTTTACATTTTTTATACACTTTGATAAGCATACAGAGTGCTCAGTTCTGCATAACTCTCGCACATATAAGCATGGCGTAGTGAAAGGATTACTCCACTGTATGCTTACATTGCCATGCCTCCGTCCACGCAGATTACCTGGCCTGTGATATAGGATGCCTTTTCAGATGCCAGAAATGCAACAACATTTGCAATCTCTTCTGTCTTTCCATAACGTCCGAATGGAATCTGTGATTTTCCAGCTTCTTTTGCTGCATCCGTCATCTGCTCCATCATCTCTGTCTCAATAAATCCAGGTGCTACTGCATTTACACGAATACCACGGCTTGCAATTTCTCTTGCCATAGATTTTGTCATTCCGATAACACCTGCTTTGGAAGCACAATAGTTCATCTGTCCCGGATTTCCAAGTACTCCGGATACGGAAGAAATATTGATGATACTTCCATTTTTCTGTTTCAACATATATCTTGCAACATGACGCATGGTGTTAAAACTTCCTTTCAGGTTTGTATCAATGACCGCATCAAATTCTTCTTCTTTCATCTTCATCAAAAGATTGTCTTTTGTTATTCCGGCATTATTTACCAAAATATCAATATGACCAAATTTTTTGTAAATGGATTTGATCATTTCTTCCACTGCCGTAAAATCTGCCACACTGCACTGCCAGGTTTCTGCCTGACCGCCAGCTGCTGTAATCGTCTCAACCACTGCTTCTGCTGCTTCTTTTGATCCGTTGTAATTCACAATAACATAAGCACCTTCCTGTGCCAGTGTTATGGCAATTTGTCTGCCGATTCCACGACTTGCGCCAGTAACGATAGCAACTTTATCTGTTAATACTTTTTCCATACTGCCTCCTGAATTTCAGCAATTTCTGTCATCTTTGCACTCTATAATTTTCACAATTTGCAAAAAACAAAAATCTTCTCTACTGAACTAATTCGTTTAATACACTTTCAAGATCCGTTACTTTATCGACATGATACGCCGGAACGGTTTTATCTATACGTTTCATAAATCCACAAAGGGATTTCTTTGGTCCAATTTCGATAAATGCCTCTATACCGTCTGCAATCATACGCTCTACGCTCTGCTGCCATCGGACGGATGAGGAAATCTGTTTTTTCAATAATTCTTTTACCTGTGATGAATCTGTCACATAATCCGCAGTCACATTTGTAATATAAGGAACTGCTATTTCATGAATTTCTATGTTTTCTAACTCTGCCGCAAGTTTTTCTCCTGCTGGCAATAACATTGCAGAGTGGAACGGACCGCTGACATTCAATGGCGTGCACCGTTTTGCACCTGCTTCTTTTAAGGCTGTTGCTGCGGCATCTACGGCCTGCTGCTCACCAGTAATTACAATCTGTCCCGGACAGTTGTAGTTTGCAACCGAGACAATTCCTTCGGTCTCCTCACATATTTTTTCAATAATCGCTGTATCTGCACCAAGTATTGCTGTCATAGCTCCGCCTGTCGGAACCGCTTCCTGCATATATTCTCCACGTTTTACAACCACACGGAACGCATCTTCCGCTGTCATTACTCCGGATGCAACCAAAGCTGCATACTCACCCAGACTTAATCCAGCATTTACTACAGATACCAATCCCTTTTCACGCAACACACTCCAGATAGCAAGTTCATCTGCAAGCATTGCAATCTGGGTGTATTTTGTGATATTAATATTTTCATTTTCTTCGAAAAGAAGCTTCGTCATATTGATACCGCTTACTTTTTCTGCCAAATTGATCATTTCTTTTGCACTTGGGAAAGTCTCGTAAAAATCTTTTCCCATGCCAACGTACTGTGACCCCTGACCGGGAAAAATAAACGCTATTTTTTTCATTTCATCTGCTCCTTTTCGCTTATCATTTCGACTCTTTTCAGGTAAACTTCCGTTATTCTTATGTTTTCCCCGAATCTAATCTGTCTTTTTGTTAGCAATGCAGTAATTTCTCTGCCTGCTCCATAATTTCATCTACAATTTCCTTGCAGCTCTGCTCTTTTTGAATCAAGCCAGCAATTTGTCCTGCCATAACAGTTCCATTTTTGACATCACCGTCAATAACTGCATTTCGGAGAGATCCTACCGTCAGATGCTCTAACTCTTCGAATCCGGCTCCTTCTTTTTCCAAACGCAAATACTCTCTGGACATCTGATTTCTCAGGCAACGGATTGGATGTCCGTTGCTACGGCCAGTTACTTCAGAGTCAATATCTTTTGCTTTGATAATCTTCTGCTTATAATTTTCGTGACAAATACACTCAGTTGCCACACAGAATCTAGTACCAATCTGCACTGCTTCCGCACCAAGCATCATCGCTGCTGCAAATCCTCTGCCATCTGCGATACCACCAGCTGCGATTACCGGAATAGTGACTGCATCCACAACCTGTGGAACAAGTGTCATTGTTGTGGCAGATCCGATATGCCCGCCTGACTCAGTTCCCTCCGCAACAACTGCATCAGCACCTGCTTTCTGCATCATCTTTGCAAGAGCTACACTTGCAACAACTGGAACAACTTTGATTCCAGCTGATTTCCACATTTCCATGTATTTACCCGGATTACCGGCACCAGTTGTCACAACTTTAATACCTTCCTCCACAACAACGTGTGCTACTTCATCTGCGTATGGACTCAGCAACATAATATTTACACCGAATGGCTTATCTGTCAGTTTCTTTGCTTCGCGAATCTGTGTTCGAACTACATCGCCTGGCGCACTTGCCGCTCCGATCAATCCCAGACCACCTGCATTAGAAACTGCTGCTGCCAAATGATAATCTGCCACCCAGGCCATACCACCCTGAATGATTGGATATTCTATTCCGAAAAGTTCTGTAATTCTTGTTTTCATTTAAATTTATTCCTCTACGCCATGTGCTTTCAGATAATCAATAATTGAACCTACTGTTGTAAGGCTCTCAAGCTCCTCAGATGGGATTTCAATACCATACTCTTCTTCTAAAGCCATAACAAGTTCAAATAAATCTAAGGAATCAGCATCCAAATCATCTTTGAAATTAGACTCCAGTGTAATTTTATCCTCATCTACAGATAACTGATCAGCAATCATTTCTTTCATTTTCTCTAACATAATTGTAATTTTCCTTTCAGATTGTTTTTATTTCAAATATTTTGATATTCAAAGTATATTCGATTTCTTTACTTTTGTCAACAAAAAAATCAGAAAAAGAATTGACTTTTGCTCTTATAATTTTTATACTTATAGTATTCTATGGGATAAATTCCTATATGAGATTTCAGTGTCAAGGGATCTGACTCCACTTGTTCTGATCTTACACCGAGAGGATAAATGAACCTTGGGACACCCCTCCGATATGAGCAGAAAAATGGAAGATCACTTCCACGATATGCAAATAGCGGGAAGGATTGTGGGAGTGCAAAGCGCGGAGCAATCTGTGTAATCAAGATTTGGGGAGGGGTAACACCCAAATCTGTATAAAATATATAGAAAAAGAAGAGGGATATTAAAATGGCTAATAAGAATAATAATGAAGAAGAAATCTTTGATCCACAGGAAATGTTCGTCACTCTGGATTTGGATGATGGTTCCCAGTTAGAATGCCAGATTCTGACTATCTTTGATGTGAATAATCAGAACTACATTTCACTTGTCCCGGTAGATAACGATGAAGAAGTCATCTTTTACCGCTACTTTGAAGATGAAGAAGGTAATCCATCTCTGGAGAATATTGACAGTGATGATGAATTTGATGCAGTTAGCGATCGCTTTGATGAATTACTGGATGAAGAAGAATTCGACCAGATGTAATCTGTATTCAATTTTATTTTTATATGTTGCAAAAGAAAGAGTCAGATTTGTCTTGCACGCTAAGACAAATCTGACTCTTATTTTCTGACCTGAGCAGACTCGCATTCCATCAGAAACCGCGATGGATCCATATCTTTATTTCGAATCTGATTTGACCAAAGCAGATACAACCGATTCTTTGCACGCGTCATACCAACGTAAAACATCCTGCGTTCTTCTTCCAAATCTGCATCTAATACAGCCTTTTTATTAGGCATCACATTTTCGTTCACATCCACCAAAAATACTGTATCATATTCCAAACCTTTTGAAGAATGCAGTGTACTCAAATTGACACCCTCTGTCACATGATAGCTTTTAGCCTGCTCCTCCAGTTCTTGCCGCAGCTGATCAATATGCTCAAACCATACCTCAAATGTTTCAAATCCTCTGGCATTCTCTTGCAATTCATCCAAAACATCCGCCAAATCTTCGAACGGAATCCGGCGTACATCCGCATACTCCCGCAGATAATCCTCATACGCTACGCCTTTTCGAATGTAATTGATGGCAGAAAACGGCCGCATGCCCGCGATCACCTTCAAATCCATTTGCAGTTTTTCTAAGCGTTGCATCATCCACCCCTGATCCGCATAAAATTCTTCCCACACATCAAAAGCCACCTCCTCATAAGGAAGGCTCTCTCTGGAAAGATACCTTTTTGGACGGTTCATGATTTTTAGGAAACTACTACGTCTGCGATCACCTCTGGCAATATTTATGTACGCAAACAAATCTCTTGTTATCCAATGATCATAAATATTTGGAATACGATCTTTCGCCATAAATGGTATACTGTAATCCAGCATCATTTCCATCAGGAAACGCGGTTGCATATTTGTTCGAAACAACACCGCCATATCGCTGTATTCCATTCCTTCCCGATGCAAACGCAATATTTCTTGTATCACATACAAATTTTGCTCCCGCTGTGTCTGAAATTCCTGCTTTACCAACGGAATCCCTGTTTTTACTGCCGATGTGATTTGTTTTTGAAATCTCTTTTCATTAAAAGAAATCAAATTTCCGGCCTTCTTTACAATTTCTGCTCCAGAGCGATAATTCGTATCTAGTATTATTTTTCCGGAATTCGGATAATCTTTTGTAAAATTCAGCATGATTTCCGGTTTAGCTCCACGAAACCGATAAATGGACTGATCATCATCGCCAACGATAAACAGGTTATCTTGTGGTGCCGCCAGCATTCGTATAATGTCGTACTGAATCTGGTTAATGTCCTGAAACTCATCAATCAGGATATACTGATATTTTCGTTGCCATGCTGCCAGAATATCCGGGCGTTGTAGCAAAAGTTCCTTGCAATATACAAGCATATCGTCAAAATCGATAAGGTGATTCTGATACAAAAAAGTATTGTAGGCTTCGAATATTTTTCGGAAGACATCCTGTCCACAACAGGACGAATAGTAATGCGTCAGATTTACCGATGTGTTTTTCACCAGACTGATTTCTGAGAGCAGGCTTGAAATGAATTCGTTCTCATCGTCATATTCTAGGCGCAGTCGGTGAATGTACTCCTTCATAAACTGCAACCGTTGCTCTTCTTTTACAATATTATCTGCCGTATATCCATAGGCATGTTTCAAAATCATAAAATAGACCGCATGAAAAGTACCAAAGGAAACCGGTACTCTCCTGCCGCCCATTAATTTTTCAAATCGCTGTTTCATCTCCATGGCCGCCGCTTTCGTAAACGTTATTACCAAAATGGAGGATGGCTTTATATGATATTGCTCGATCAGATGCTGTACACGGCGAGTGATGACCAGGGTCTTTCCAGACCCTGGTCCCGCCAGTACAAGCTCAGGTCCTTCTTTATGCCTGATAGCATTGATCTGACTTGTGTCAATCTTCATAAATTATTTTAATTCTATCTCCCTTAATTGTTTTGGAGGCAGTTTTTTTGTTGAATCTGCAACAATTTGCTGTACATCTTTCTTTGCTTCCTGTACCGGAATCAATGTTCCTGCTCCGGCAACACAACCGCCCGGACATCCCATACCTTCGATCAGATATCCGTTCTTTTGTCCTGCTTTTGCAAGCATCAGTACTTTTTTGCACTCAGCCAGACCCTCTACATGTTCAATCTGAACCTCTACATCTGGATAATACTCATGAATGCAGTTTTCAATAGCTTTCGATACACCACCAGCTACCGCATATCCACGACCAGCTGCTGTTGCATCATGCAGATGTCCCTGACTCTCAATCGTCTTCGGATCAATACCACGCGCCTCAAACATGGCATCCAGTTCCTCAAACGTAATAACAAAATCCACATCACTTCGAACGGTTTTTCGCATCGCCTCAAGTTTCTTGGCCGCACACGGTCCGATAAATACAACTTTCGCATTTGGATGCTCTTTCTTGATGCTTCGAGCTGTTGCTACCATCGGTGTCAATTCCTTAGATACACTGCCAATCATCTCCGGAAACTGTTTTTTTGCCAGCATTGACCAAGCCGGACAGCAAGACGTCAGAAGAAATGGTTTCTCTCCTGTTTTTACATG
>CAKREL010000095.1 GCA_934317205.1 uncultured Eubacterium sp. | reverse complement strand
GATTCGGTTAAAAAGAGAATATCCGGACTTTTATCATGCATTGAGTGAACTGGCAGAGTAAGAAATGGAGGGATGAAACGATGAAAGCACATAAATGGTGGAGTATTGCGGCATTATTTTGTATGATCATGGCAATTTATTCAGGTCATAAAATAATTCATAAGGCAAAGTAAATTTATCAAAATGAATAATTTAGAGAAGGTATGTAGAATATGCGAGTTAGGGGACTTCGAGCAAGAACCCAAAATTGTCACTGGCGGTCTGCTGCATAAAATGTATTATGTTCTGACAAATCAAGGTAAATATGCAGTAAAAGCATTAAATTCTGATGTAATGAATAAACCAGATGCTTTGGGAAAATTGGAACAAGCAGAACACATTGCATATAAACTAAAAAATGAAAATGATATTTCTGCAATTTGTGTAAAACCTGTGGATGGAAAAATGATTTTTGAAGTGGATCATGCATATTATGAAATTTTTGAGTGGTTTGACGGAAAATCAGTTTTTTATCCAGATATAACAGCTGCTCATTGTGCAAAAGTCGGAGAGCAATTAGGAAAAATCCATGCTTCAAATATTTGCGTGGAGGGATTGTATCCGGAAAATACAGTGCGTTGTAAATATGAATGGAAATATCTTTTATCTGCCTTGAAAAACGATGTTGAAGTGTATTCGCTTTTTCAGGAAAATGTTTTACAGTTGGAGCAATGGGATTGTGATGTGGTTGAAAATGCCACAAAACTGAAAAGTAATCAGGTGATAAGTCATCGAGATCTAGATCCTAAAAATATTATGTGGAAAAACGATGTTCCATATATTATTGATTGGGAAGCTGCTGGCTATATAAATCCATATGAGGAACTGATACAGGTACTAAACTATTGGATTGTTGATGAAAATCAGAATTACAATAAGGAAAAATTTGATGCATTAATGAATTCATATTGTTCATGGATGGACGTCAAGTACGAATATTGGATTGAGGTTTTTATGTGTGGATGCGATGCTATGTTGGGCTGGCATATAATATTCAGGTTTTGATAGAAGCACAGAATCCGATTGTGGAAAATGCAGCAAGGGAACAGATAAAGAAAACGTTGTTGGAATTAAAGATATATGATAAACAGAAGATGATATTGAAAAACTGGATTTTACAATATCTATAAAATTTTAATATATGCTATCTTAAGAGGAGAAGGATATGGCATCAAATTTGAATGACGAAAAAAATAAATGGTTAGACTGGGCGATTGAAATCCAAAGTCTGGCACAGGCGGGGTTAACCTATGGTCATGACGTATACGATATGGAGCGTTATGAACGTTTGCGGGAAATTTCGGCTGAAATATTATCTTACAAAACGGATATTCCAGTAGAAAAAGTAAAAGACTTATTCTGTAATGAAACTGGCTATCAGACACCTAAGGTTGATACCAGAGCAGCAATTTTCGAGGATGGAAAAATCTTATTAGTGCATGAAAAAAACGGAACCTGGTCGTTACCGGGCGGTTGGTGTGATGTTAACCAATCAGTAGCAGAAAACACAATCAAGGAGACATTGGAAGAAGCAGGTTTGCGTGTAAAAGCAGACCGTATGATCGCTGTTCAGGATCGAAACAAACATAATTTGCCAAGATATGCTTATGGTGTGGTCAAAATTTTTATTCAGTGTTCTGTAATTGATGGGGCTTTTGCCGAAAATATTGAGACCACTGAGATAAAATATTTTGCAAAAGACGAAATACCGGAAAATCTGGCAAATGAAAAAACAACCAAAGAACAGATTTTATTATGCTTTGATGCATATGAAACAGAACATTGGAATGTTCTGTTTGACTAAAATCAGGGCAAACAGAAAACCTATCCTTCGTGATAAGATGACAGCGCAGATGGGTGGGAAAAGGAGTTTGGAATGGAAAAATACAGTATTAACGGAGTGTCATTACTCAAAAATAAAAAAGCAATTTTTCCAATGATGGGGGAGTTCCATTTTTCCAGATGCCCGGAGAAAGAATGGGAAGATGAGATTCGAAAAATGAAAGCCTGTGGTATGGATATTATAGCAACCTATGTATTTTGGATTCATCATGAGGAAGAAGAAGGTGTCTTTGATTTTTCCGGTCAACGCAATCTGCATCGTTTCCTGGAATTGTGCGAGAAATGGCAGATGCATGTGTGGCTTCGTATTGGACCGTGGGCGCATGGAGAGGCACGGAATGGCGGTTTCCCGGACTGGCTGCTGAAAAAAGGATATAAATTACGTTCTGATGACCTGGATTACCTGGCTTTGGTGGAACGTTTCTGGAAGAAAATCTATAAAGAAGTGGAAGGAACACATTGTATCCTTGGTATTCAGATTGAAAATGAATATAGTCATGTGGGTGGCTTGCGTGGTGCTGACGGAGAGCAGCATATGCGGACGCTAACAAAGCTGGCAAAAACGATTGGTTTTGAAGCACCATATTGGACTGCAACCGGATGGGGCGGTGCGGTTCTTGGTGATCTGACACCGGTTATGGGCGGTTATTGTGATGCCCCATGGGATGCTTCTTTAAAACAGCTTCCGCCAAACAAAAATTATCTGTTTTCAACGGTGCGAAATGATGGAAATATTGGCAGTGATTATGCGCCGGGCATGGAATTGTCATTTGATAAAGATGCGTATCCGTATCTGACCGCAGAACTTGGTGGCGGTGTGCAGGTGACACATCATCGCAGACCACGGGTGGCAGCAGAAGATATCGGAGCGATGTCAGTATGCAAACTTGGAAGTGGTTGTAACCTGTTAGGCTATTATATGTATCACGGTGGGACAAATCCGAAAGGAAAATTCAGTAGCTTACAGGAATCGACGGCGGTGGGTTCCTTTTGCGATGTCCCTGAACTTTCCTATGATTTTCAGGCACCGATCCGGGAATATGGTCAGATTTCAGAGACAGCAAAAGAATTGAAACTTCTTTCCATGTTTGCACATGATTATGGGGATACATTTTGCAATATGCAGCCACAGTTTGCGGGGAATGACTGTGAGAGTACCTCAGTTCATACCGGAGATTTTCAGGATGCAGAAGATTTATCTGCATTTCGTATGATTACGCGCAGAAGCGGTGATCAAGGTTATTTGTTTGTAAATAATTATCAACGTGGCTATGAGATGGCAGAGCATAAAGATGTGATGTTGCGTGTTCAGACAGCAGATGGAGAAATACGTTTCCCAAAACAGGATATTAAAAATGGAGCTTACTTCTTTTATCCGTTTAATTTTCCGCTGTCAGATGACGTGACATTACGTTGGATTAATCAGACACCATTATGCAATATCAACCAGAAACTATGGTTTTTCTATGGAAATGAAAAAATGCAGTATGAGGCAGATGAAAAACTGTCTGGTCAAGTGCTTATCAGTGTGGATCGAACCTGGGCAAAATGTGCATGGCGCATGAAAAAATATCCAAATATATTGTTTTTCAGTACCTTACCTATTTTGGAAGCAGAAAATGGGATAGAGGTGATTTGTCGCAGTGATCATGCACAGAAAAACTGCTGGATAATCATGGATGCAACTGTGGAAGATGTTAAAACGTGGATTGACAATGGGTGGAAAAAATCAGATATCATTCCGGATTTCTTACATGTGGAAGGTGATGCATCCTCAATTTGCGTGCTGAGCCATGATCTGACGACGGCAGACAATCAGACTGTCGCGTCATTTACACATACAGATGTAAATAACTGCATTATACTGAAAGAAAAAAATGTTTTTCACAGAGCAGAAAAAACAGATTCTTCCGAGTCAGAAGTATGTGCGATTGACGATACTGGCAAAGATTATCAGGAATATGTGATTCGTATTTCCTATGACAAAGCATATGATGCAGTAAAAGAAAATATCTTCCTTCAGATTAATTTCCAGGCAGATCAGGCAGAACTTTACCTGAATGGTGAGAAAATTGCGGATCAGTATTACATTGGTGATGTCTGGGAAGTCAGTCTGAAACGATTTGATTTTCCAACGGAATTGATACTACGGTTGTATCCACTCGAGGAAGATGATAATATATATCTGGAAACGCAGCCGGATTATGTAAATGGAAGATGTTGCAGTTTAAAGGATATCCGTTGCGTGTATGAGTGTAAGGCAAAGTTGTAATAGTTGAAGGAGAAATGTGGTATGGAAGAGCAAAATAATAAAGAACACCTGCATATTTTATGGACAAATGCAGATGTGACTACAGCAAAACTGATGGTAATGATGTATGCCAGAAATGCTATGAAAAATGGATGGTGGAAAAAGGTAACGGTCATTGTATGGGGTGCTACCGTAAAATTACTGGCAGAAAATAAAGAATTACAGGAAGAATTAAAACGTGCAGAATCCTTTGGCGTGAAATTTACCGGATGCATCGCCTGTGCGGAAGAATTAAATCTGGTAGATAAGATGAAAGAAATTGGCCTGGATCTGTACAAATGGGGACCACCATTAACGGAATTGATTAAATCCGGAGCACCGCTTCTTACGATTTGACACAACCTGGCGATATGTCTGCTATTTTGTTATAAAGTTCATAGCGTGAGCGGATTGTGGATATCTGCCTGCTTTTTAGAGAATGTCCTCTGCCTGAATTGCGGTAAGCAATGAGCAGGGGACGTTTGTCTGTAAATCTGCCCCTTGGAAAACATCAACATTTTTGTTATAATGCAACTACTGGATTTTTGAAAGACGGGTGAAATAGATGGAAGAATATTTAAAAGATATATCAGATGGAAAGTTATATAGCAGCAATGACATGGTAAAAGTAGGTTGTCATGACTGCAATGGCTGTTCGGCTTGTTGTCGTGATATGGGTGAATCGATATTGCTGGATCCGATGGATGTCTGGCGTCTGGAACAGAACCTTGGACAGAGTTTTGAACAACTGCTTGCAGGTGCGATAGAACTGCATGTGGAAGATGGTCTGATCCTTCCGAATCTGAAAATGGCACCATCTGCGGCAGGACCAAAATGTTCTTTTTTAAATGAAGAAGGCAGATGTAGTATTCATGGATTTCGGCCGGGAATCTGCCGTTTGTTTCCTCTGGGGCGAAACTATGAAGGGGAAAAGCTGAGCTATTTTCTGCTGACAGATGCCTGTCCGGCGAAAAATAAATCTAAAATGAAAGTAAGCAAATGGCTTGAAATGGATGGAATGAAGGATTATGAGCAATTTTTGGTAAAGTGGCATGCACTCACCAAATCTCTTCGCCAGACGATACAAAATTATAACGAAGAGGAAGCAAAACGGAAAAATATGCTGTTTCTTCAGATCTTTTATTTTACTCCTGTACAGCAGGAGAATTTTTATGATAGTTTCTACGAACGGCTTGAACAGTTTGAACGCAGATAAGCATTCCCCCGCTTCAAGTGCGCGGAGCACTAAGTGGCGGGTGAGGGGGATGCTTATGTTAGTGGGAGTTGAAAGCTCTTACTGACAGATCGCGAAGCGACTGCGTTCATGAGCAAGTAGCGAAGCGGATTGCGAATGTCCGCTTTATTAGTAGAAACAATTGTTAATAAGGAGTTTGAATGGGAAAATCTTTATACATAGCAGAAAAACCAAGTGTGGCCCGTGAGTTTGCCAAGGCACTGAAAGAAGATATGCGTACCTTCGATGGTTATCAGGAATCAGAAAACGCGGTCATTACCTGGTGTGTAGGACATCTGGTAACTATGAGTTATCCGGAAGCCTATGATATGAAGTTCAAAAAATGGAGTCTGGCAACATTGCCGTTTATTCCGGAAACATTTAAATATGAAGTGATTCCGGGAGTGAGCAAGCAGTTTAAAATAGTATCAAATCTGCTAAACCGCCCGGATGTAGATACAATTTATGTCTGTACTGACTCCGGACGGGAAGGAGAGTACATCTACCGTCTGGTGGAACAGATGGCAGGCGTGAAAGGCAAAGACCGCCGTCGTGTATGGATTGATTCTCAGACAGAAGAAGAAATTTTACGCGGAATCCATGAAGCAAAAGATTTGTCAGAATATGATAATTTATCGGAATCTGCATATCTGCGAGCCAAGGAAGATTATCTGATGGGAATCAACTTTTCAAGATTGCTGACATTAAAATATGGCAATACATTGGCTGGTTTTCTAAATCAGAAATATACGGTCATTTCCGTCGGACGTGTTATGACCTGCGTGCTCGGCATGGTAGTGCGACGTGAACGGGAAATCCGTGAGTTTGTAAAAACGCCGTTTTATCGTGTGTTAAACAGTATGGAATTTGAAGGCCTGACCATTGAAGGCGAATGGCGCGCAGTTCCAGGATCAAAATATTTTGGTACACCGAAACTTTATAAGGAAAACGGTTTTCGGGAAAAGAAAGATGCACAGGAATTGATCAACTGGATGAAAAGCCTGGAATCACAGGAAGCGGCAGTCATGTCAGTGGAGCGCAAACAGGAAAAGAAAAATCCACCTTTACTGTACAATCTGGCAGAACTTCAGAATGATTGTTCCAAACTGTTTAAGATCAGTCCGGATGAGACTTTACGCGTAGTGCAGGAACTGTATGAGAAAAAGATGGTAACCTATCCGCGTACCGATGCCCGTGTACTTTCCAGTGCTGTGGCAAAGGAGATTTCAAAGAATATTTCCGGATTAAAAGGGATCAATATGGTGCGTCCGTTTGCAGAAGAAATTCTTGAAAAAGAAAGCTACAAACAGATTGTGAAGACACGTTACGTCAACGATAAAATGATCACAGACCATTATGCAATTATTCCGACCGGTCAGGGACTTGGAGCTATGCGAGGTTTAAATCCGGTTTCACTGAAAGTATATGAGACGATTGTACGTCGTTTCCTGGCAATTTTTTACGAACCGGCTATTTATAAAAAAGTGAGTCTGACAATGGGGATGGAGACAGAGCGTTTTTTTGCTTCCTTTAAGGTGTTAGCAGATCCTGGCTATCTGAAGGTGATGGAATATTCCTTCCGAAAGAAAAAGACAGAAGATACAACCAGTCAAAATGATGCAGATTCAAATGAAAAGAGCGGCGATGCACATTTACTGGAACAGATTGCAAAAATCAAAAAAGGTATGACACTTCCGGTAAAGAGTTATGCCATCAAGGAGGGAGAGACTTCTCCACCAAAACGTTACAATTCCGGTTCCATGATCCTTGCAATGGAAAATGCCGGACAACTGATTGAAGATGAGGAGTTGCGCGCGCAGATTAAAGGTTCCGGTATCGGCACCAGTGCGACCCGTGCGGAGATTTTGAAGAAACTGGTGAATAACAAATACCTGAGTCTGAATAAAAAGACACAGATTATTACACCGACCTTACAGGGAGAACTGATTTATGATACCGTATCGGCATCTATCAAGTCACTGCTGAATCCAGAACTGACAGCAAGCTGGGAAAAAGGCTTGAATTATGTGGCGGAAGGAACGATTACTCCAGAGGAATATATGACAAAACTGACACACTTTATTCAGAGTCGTACAAGTGGTGTACTTGGACTTCGAAACCAGTATATCATAAAGGATTCCTTTGAACGGGTGGCTCCATTCTATAAAAAATCACGTTAAGAATGCTTTATGATTAAAAAAATCATTGCAGGCGTAGGTGTATCACGATTATCCACAATGGATGTATGTTCGATTTGGATTTATGATAAAACAAATAATTGATTCATAAGAATATGCAAAAATATACATCAGAAATGAATAAATATACATATAAAACCATAAAAAACACTTGCTTTTATATAGAACAGCATGTATAATATGACACGTTAAGCGAAGGAGCACTTTGGGAGTTTT
>CAKREL010000094.1 GCA_934317205.1 uncultured Eubacterium sp. | reverse complement strand
CCAACATCTGCTGCATTGCTTCTGTCTCATATGAATTCACTTTACATCCAAGGCTGTGTAATGCCGCTTTTTTCATTATTTTAACTCCTATATTGTATTATGTGTGGTAAAACGGACATTTGCAATCCGCTTTCTCTACTTGCTCATGAACGCAGTCGCTTTGCTTATTCTGCGTTCATTTAAAAGATTCGTAGCGTACATTATTGACTTTTTTATAATTTGAAGTTACTATTGAATAAAATAATTTATTTTTTCAGGAGGGCTGGTTAATGAAAACAGTACAGATTTCTTTAAATTCTATTGATAAGGTAAAAAGCTTTGTAAATGCAATCACTCAGTTCAATTTTGACTTTGATCTGATTTCCGGAAGATATGTCATCGATGCAAAATCCATCATGGGTATCTTCAGTCTGGATCTGTCCAAACCAATTGACCTTGCAATTCATGCAGGCGACGCAGATATGGGCGAGATTATGGAAGCATTAAAACCTTACCTTGTATAGTTTCATACAAAATAAAACATACTTATTTTCAAAACCAGATACCGGGAAAATCAAAACGATTTTTTCCCGGTTCTTTTTTCCTAATTAAACAATTCTATTTTATCTACTCTTCACACACTGTGATTGTCTCTGTTGTCTCAATAGCAGTCTGCATCAGCTCATCAATTTTTTCATTCAAATGCTGCTCAGAACGCTCGATGATCTTCAGATTTGGTTTTGTCACCGGATGTTTTGCAACAAAAATCGTACAACAGTCTTCGAATGGCTGGATAGATGTCTCATAAGTATCAATTTTTTCTGAAATTGCGATAATATCATTTTTGTCAAAACCAATCAGCGGACGATATACCGGCATATTACATACAGCATTGGTCGCTGCTAATGACTGCATTGTCTGACTTGCTACCTGTCCAATACTCTCACCAGTAATCAAGCCAAGGCAACCAGACTCGTCAGCAAAATGTTCTGCAATTTTCATCATATAGCGACGCATAATGATGGTCAGCTGATCGTGTGGGCATTTGTCGTAAATATAAAGCTGAATATCGGTAAAATTTACGATATTCAATTTGATCGGACCGCTGTAACGAGATACAATTCTTGCCAAATCTATAACTTTCTGTTTTGCACGCTCGCTTGTATAAGGCGGTGCATGAAAATAAGTAGCTTCAATGGTAACACCACGTTTTGCAATCATATAACCTGCTACCGGACTGTCAATACCACCGGACAGAAGTAACATTGCTTTTCCAGCTGTTCCAACTGGCATACCGCCAGGTCCTGGAATAATCATGGAATAAATATTTACCTGAGAACGAATTTCCACATTCAACATGATATCCGGATGATGTACATCGACTTTCATCTCTGGATATGTATTCAAAATGATCTCACCAAGGTCTGCATTGATCTCCTGAGAATTTTTGGGGAAGTTTTTCCGCGCTCTTCTGGATACCACTTTAAAAGTTTTATTTTTATCTGGATAAACATCATTCAGATATTTTAATACATCTTTTGCCAGCTGATCAAAACCATTTTCTTCAACTCTGACTAATGGGCAGATGCCTACGATACCAAATACTCTTGTCAAAGCAAGAACTGCCTCATCATAATCATAATCGCCTTCTGCATCTACATAAATTCTTCCCTGCTCTCTGGAAACGGTAAATGTTCCATCTACCGGCTGCAGAGCATGTCCAATCTGTTTCATTAACGCTTCTTCAAATACGTAACGGTTTTTTCCCTTGATTCCGATTTCTCCGTATTTGATCAAAAATGACTGAAACAACATATATTTGTTTCTCCTCTCTATGATTTTAGTGTCTTCTATATCTACGCAACATAGGAAGTAATTCCTCTAAAACGCCGTAAGTATAATCTAATTCTTCTTTTGTAGTTTCTGGACAGAAACTAAATCGCAGTGTAGATTCCTGATGTGCACGATCCAACCCAATATTTAGCAATGTACTAGACAGAGATGGATGATTGGAAGAACATGCACTTCCCGCTGATACATAAATTTTTCTATCTTCCAATGAGTGAAGCAATACCTCAGAACGAACCCCAAGAAAACTTGCACTGATAATTTGTGGTGCACTGTCATGATCTACCTTTCCGTTAATAGCCACATCTTCAAGTTGCTGAAGCTTTTTGGCAAAATATGTTTTCAATTCATACATATGCTCTGCATTCTCATCCAGATGCTCATAAACCTCAGTCGCTGCCACACCAAGACCTGCTATTCCAGGCACATTGATTGTTCCAGAACGCATGCCTTTCTGCTGATCTCCACCAAACGAGATTGGTCGGATTTTTGTCTTTTCTTTGATATATAAAAAGCCTATACCTTTCGGCCCATGAATCTTATGCCCACTGACAGAAAGCAGATCAATATGCATCCGCTTCGGAACAATCTGAAATTTTCCATAAGCCTGAATTGCATCCACATGAAATACTGTAGTTTGATTGTGGTCCTTGATGATTTTTCCTGCTTTTTCAATTGGCTCTAAGGCACCGATCTCATTATTTACCATCATCATAGATACAAGGATCGTGTCTTCCCGCAATTCCTGTTGCAGCCGTTCCAGAGAAATCTGGCCGTTTGCATCCACCGGCAGATAAGTGATCTCAAATCCCTCTTCTTCCAGAAAACGCATGGTATTTTTTACAGATGCATGTTCCACACTTGTTGTAATAATGTGTTTTCCCACACGCTGATTGGCCAGTGCAGTACCGATGATTGCCAGATTATTGGACTCTGTCCCACCTGAAGTGAATACAATCTCCTTCTCCTGACAACGCAGGGTTTTTGCGATGGCTGTGGTCGCTTCTTTGACATATTTTTCCGCTTCCACGCCTTTCATATGCATGGAGGACGGATTTCCGAAATCCACCGTCAGTGCTTCCACCATTTTATTTTTTGCCGCCTCCGAACATCTCGTGGTGGCTGAATTATCCAGATATGCTTCCATTGTCAGCATTCTCCCTCCGTTTTTTCTTCCAGTTCCAGCATCAGCATGGACATGGTGCAGATTGCAGCTGTATCCGTGCGTAAAATTCGCTTTCCAAGTGAAAGCACCTCGGCATCCTGCCGCAAAAGTTCGATCTCTTCCTCAGAAAAACCACCTTCCGGACCGATAAACACACTGATAGACTGTCCCGGTTTCACCTTTTTTAACGCCTCTCTGGTTGCTTCCATACCGCGTTCATTTTCGTACGGTACCAGAATCATATCCTGCTGTTTGGCATACGCTACTGCCTCTTTGAAGTTCATCACCGTATGCACTTCCGGGATTTTACTTCGTTTGGACTGTTTTGCCGCACTCTCACTGATGGCCTGCCAGCGTTTCACTTTATTGCCGGCTTTTTTTGCATCTAATTTCACGACACAATATTTCATTGCCACCGGAATGATCTCATGCACTCCAAGCTCCACCGATTTCTGAATGATATACTCCATACGGTCGCCCTTTGGCAGCCCCTGAAACAAATAAATCTGAGATGGGAGTTCCGTATCCGGTGCTTCCTCATCCAAAATATCTGCCTGTACAAACTCATCCGTCAATTCTGCGATTTCACAAAACATGTCTCTGGAGCTGCTGCTGACCCGGATTTTTTCACCCGGACGCATCCGCAGCACGTTTTTGATATGATTGACATCACTTCCGGTGATGGTCACGTATTCTTTGCCAATCTGGCAATCATCCACAAAAAACTGATACATGCTTATTTCCTCGCTGTGATGCTGACCCATTCACCCTGATGTGTCACTTCCAGAACTGTCATTCCAGCTTTCTCAATGGCGTCTTTTACTTCGTTCTCTTTGAAATCAATGATTCCGGAAGTGATGAATACCCCATCCTTTTTCAAACGCGCCGGAATGACCGGTGCCATCGGAATAATAACATCTGCTAAAATATTTGCAACAACCACGTCATATTTCTCTGTACCGACTTTTTCCTGAAGTTCTGCATCATCAATCAGATTCCCAACGTAAAAATCGCCCTGCGCTTTGCTCAGATGATTTACTTCAAAATTTTCATAAGTAGAAGTAATACAATCTTCATCAATATCTGTACCCGTCAAATGTCCTGCACCAAGTTTCAGACTGACGATAGAAAGAATTCCACTTCCACAGCCTACATCAAGCACTTCATCACCATCTTTCATATATTTGCGAAGCTGATGAATACAAAGCTGTGTGGTCTCATGCTTTCCGGTTCCAAAAGAAATACCCGGATCAATCTCAATCAAAATTTTGTCCTGATCGGCCTGATCCAGTTCTTCCCAGGTCGGTTTGATCAGGATATCATCAATCGTAAAAGAATGAAAGAATTCTTTCCAGTTATTCATCCAGTCAATATCCTCTGTCTCACTGCTGGTAATCTTGCCACTTCCGATATTCACATAGCCGCGCATTTCTTCCAGTGCTTCTGCTACTTCTTTCAATTTTCCGCTGTGATCTTCACCGGCTTCCAGATAAAAGCTGACATAACCGATACCCTGATCTGGTGGAAGCTCCGGCAAAATATCAATAAACATTTTAGAAGTATCAGATTCGGATAACGGTACATTATCCTCAATTTCAATGCCTTCGATGCCAAGGTCAGCCAGTGTACTGCTGATGTAATCTTCCGCCTCTGTGGTAGTTTCAATCGTATATTTATCCCATTTCATCGTACATATTCCTCCATACAATTATTCAAGCTAAACGCATATAAGATTTCGTGCATATTTCTGTTAAATGTAAATTAATCTTATTTTCTCAGAATTATTGCACATCCTCTTAGTTCCGAACATACTGATTAGTCCTGAAATCCTACGATTTTCATTTTAATTCTCGTAGAAACAGGACTCATCAATGCATACATATTTTTATATTACCCTATAACCCTGTCATTCGACAAGACTTTTTTGCACACTTTCTTGTTTTATCCTCTGTGGAAGCGATCCAGCATCATAAAGATTTCTTCTTTTCGCGGATACGCATAGCCACAGGAAAGAGTTCCATCCACAAAAGCTGCCATTCCTTTTTTGTCCAGCAGACTGCAGATTTCCGCAACCAATGCCTGCATTTCCATAGAAACCGCACCTTTTTTCACAATATATTTCAGTATTGCTGCCAGCGCTGCCGTTTGTTCCGTATCAATCAGCTGTTCTACATACCGCAGATCTACCATGTTATGTTCAATGGAAAAACCATCGGTTCCCATCACTTTTGTCTTGATTCGTTCTTCCCGGTCTCCTCTGGCATGTCGTTTTGCCTTTCGTTCCATCACAAACATACGTTTTTTCGTCGGAAGTGCAAAAGCCTCCGCATTGCCGCTAAAATCCACTGACGGATATTCTGGCAGTAATTCCTGTACTTTCGCTTTCACATCTTTCGGACGATACGCATCCATCTGAATAATGGTATCTGCCACATGGAAAAATGCACCGCTGCTGCCTGCAACCAGAATTGTGGAAATCCCTGCTTTTTCATACAAATCCCGTACTCTGGCAATAAACGGTGTAATCGGCTCCTGTTCTCCACTGACAACACGCTGCATAAAAGCATCTCTCAGTAGAAAATTCGTAGCAGAAGTATCTTCATCAACTAAAAAACAACTTGTACCTGCCTCAATTCCTTCTATAACTCCTGCAGCCTGTGATGTGCTTCCGCTAGCATCCTCTGTTGAAAAACAATACGTATCTTTTCCATTTGGAAGATCATGAATAAATAACGACAGATCCAGACTTGACACCACACGTCCATCCTCCGCCCGCAGCTTTAACGCATTCGCTCTGGTTATAACATACTCCCTGCCATCACCTTTTACATGATTGTATACTCCCTGCTCCAAAGCCTGTAGTAACGTAGATTTCCCATGATAGCCGCCGCCGATGATCAATGTTACCCCCTCTGAGATTCCCATACCACAAATTCTGCCGCCAAATGGTAGATCTATAGAAATCTCCATACTCTTCGGGGATTCAAATGCTACAGCTCCCTTTAATGGCTGACTGGACACACCGCTCTTTCGAGGTAAGACACTTCCATTTGCACAAAAAGCAACCAACTTCTTTTCTTCCAATACTTCACGGATTGTCTGCTGATTTTCTGCCAGCTCATAAACATCCTGAATTTCTATTTTATCCCATGCCTGATAAAACAGACACTTTTTTACAATTTGAGGCAGGAAATCCAGCAAAATTTTCTCTGATTCCTGCGCATTTATGGTTCTCCCGTTTGCCGGAAATCCAACTTCGAACCTTGCAATTAATGCAGTATCATTAAACTCCATTGCAGTCCTGCGTATAACCTCCGCTCCAGGTCTGCTAGTGGAAATCAATCCGCTTTTTCCAGAGCCTTTCGCTTTGAAACTATATTGATTTAATAATGCCGAAAATCTACGTAAGATTAAATCTTCCAATGCTATTTTTGCATGTCTTTTTTTAAAATATTTTTCCGGGAATCCCGCTTTTGTCAAAGGAAGTTCCACATGTAAGGAAGAGGGTGTTGCAAAAGGATCTCCCTGTACATGATCAATAGACAGCACAAAGTCACCGAAGGAATAATTTCCCCTCAGTGACTTGTATGCCGGATAACTTTTTCGATGAATTGATTCTAATTTATTTTTTAAATCTGTTTTATTATACATCTGTAATCCTATATTATTTTCTATCAGTTTTTCGTTTCCGTAATTATCCGTTTTTCTGTCATCCAGAGTTGTTTTGAATTACTTATTTCAGATAATTACCACGATTAATTACTCAATAAAACTAATCTTCTTTTTTGTTAAAGAAACCTCTCTTTTTGTGATGTTTCTCCTGCTTTACTCCTTCTTCTGCACCTGTATGCAGGGTATCACCAGATACCGCATCAAATGCACGCAGAGCCTCTTTTGCTTCTGTGCTTAAAGAGGTCGGTACTTGTACTACAAGGGTAACATACTGATCACCACGAATATTTTTGTTACGCAGAGAAGGGACTCCTTTGCCTTTCAGGCGGATCCTTGTATCAGTCTGTGTACCAGGTTTTACTTCATAAATAACATCTCCATCTACAGTGCTGATTCTTGTCTCACCACCTAACACTGCCTGTGCAAAGGAAATCGGTGCAGTTGAATAAATATTCATATCCTGACGTTGGAAAATTGGATGTGAGGATACAATAACCTCTACTAACAAATCGCCACGCGGACCACCATTGACACCTGGTTCACCTTTCTCACGAATACGAACACTTTGTCCGTTATCAATTCCAGCCGGAATTGAAACTTTAATTTTCTTTCTGCTGGAAGTATAGCCAGTTCCACGACAAGATGTACATTTATCTTTGATAATCTTACCAGAACCGTTACATTCCGGACAGGTCTGAACATTCTGAACCATGCCAAACAGAGATTGCTGGGAAAATACTACCTTACCTTTTCCACCACATTTTGTACATGTCTCCGGAGAAGTACCCGGTTTTGCTCCTGTTCCACCACAAGTCGTACATTCATCTTTCAGCACCATATCTATCTCTTTCTCACAGCCAAACACTGCTTCCTCAAAAGTGATACGGACACTGGTTCTTAAGTTGGCACCTTTCATCGGGCCATTGGATGCACCTCTTCTGGAACCACCGCCAAAGAAATCGCCGAAAATATCACCAAACATATCGCCGAAATCCATGCCTGAGAAATCAAATCCACCGGCTCCGGCACCGCCTGCTCCGCCGTCAAATGCAGCGTGACCAAACTGATCGTACTGTCTTCTCTTCTCTGAATCACTTAATACCGCATAAGCCTCAGAAGCCTCTTTGAATTTTGCTTCTGCCTCTTTGTCTCCCGGGTTTGCATCCGGATGATATTTTTTGGCTAACTGACGGTATGCCTTTTTAATTGTGGCATCATCTGC
>CAKREL010000093.1 GCA_934317205.1 uncultured Eubacterium sp. | reverse complement strand
CGGGTGGTTTCGATAAATTCTGCACTATCGCGGATAAATTCTTCTTCCGTGATCGTTGTATGGATGCTGTCAGATACCGTTTTTGTGGTATAAGCTTTCGGTACCGTAAAATGACCGGATTCACAGAGACGGCGGGTAATCGCGTTTTTGTTGGAACCACTTGGACCAACTAAAGCCACCACACAGGGAGCCTTCGGTTCTACCCGGTCTTCAATCATGGATGATTTAATCTGATCCAGTAATTGAAAGAATTCCTCATAATTATGGACCGCCAGAAGTCCTGTCAGTTCCCGGTTCCATGGACGCCGCATCAGGACCGGAAAACGTGCGCTGCTTTTTAAGATATTGCGTGGTCCGTCATCCAGCGTAATGTCCACCTGAACGACAGATTTCTGAAATCCCATAATGATATTTTCATCCGGAAAATCCGGAAATGCAGTCTTGATCTGTTCCACACGTTTTGACATAAACTGTGGATATACTGCCGTCACAATGTATACGATCCCCTTGGTCTGCAATTTTTGAATAAAATCCTTTGCCTCATCGGATACCCGCTGCATATCATACAGTCGCGGATCGTTATAATACTTTTTAATTACAGATGCCCGCCCGGTATTCTCCCAGGAATCAATATCTTCCAGTGTCAACGGCGGATCAAACTGATATTCCTGATTTGCCAGCTCTATGGCACAATCATTTAAGGGAGAGATCACATCATCCCAGTCAATTCCAAATGTAAGCATAACATCTCCTAGAGTCATTATATTATTTCTAAGATTTGGGTGTCAAAACACCCAAATCTTGATTACAAGGATTGTTCCGTGCTTTGCACTCCCACAATCCTTCCCGCTATTCGCATATCGTGGGATAAAAATCCCACTTTTATGCTCATATCGGGGCGTGCCACAAGGTCATTCATCCACCCTTGTGCAAGCACAGGTGGACTCAGACCTTTTGACACTGTAATCTTTCTAAATCATTATTTTATTTCTGATGCATCATGGCGCTGGTTATAGAAAAACATCCAGACTGCCATTCCGATAATGATCACATATCCAAGGACGCTAAACCGGTCCGGAATCTGATGGAACAACGCGAATCCGATGATCGCTGAAAATATGATCTGAGAGTAATCATATACAGATATTTCCCGTGCCGGTGCATGGTAGTAAGCCGCTGTGATAGCAAACTGACCGCCTGCTGCAGCCACTCCTGCCCCAAGCAGAACGATTCCCTGCCACATGGTCATCGTATGATAATTTAATAACAAGTATGGCAGTGTGACAAGACATGAAAATCCTGAGAAAAACAGTACCACAGAGACACCTTTCTGGCCGCGCTGTCCAAGGACACGCACCATCGTGTAGGCAATTCCGGCGCACAATCCACCACATAGTCCGATCAGAGACGGTCCCAGATTCATATTTAGAAACGTCGGTTTAATAATAAACAAACTTCCAATAAAGGCACCGCAAACTGCTGTCACCTGAATCGGTGTCAGTTTTTCTTTTAAAATCAGGAATGAGAATAAAATAACAAAAAACGGTGACATTTTATTCAGCATGGATGCATCAGAAAGCACCAGATGATCCACCGCATAGAAATTGCACAAAATTCCCAGTGTTCCAAATGTTGCTCTCAGAAGCATATATTTCCAGTTTCCTTTTTCCACCTGAAAATTCTCTTTGTTCCGCACCATCGTTGCCAGCGCAATGATAAATGCGACCAGATTTCGGAAAAAACTTTTCTGTACAGAAGGCAGATCTCCGGCCATCCGTACAAACATGTTCATAAATGCAAAGCAAAGCGCTGACAATACAATAAATAGGATTCCCTTATACTTTACTTTCTGTTTCATAACTTACACCTGCTTTCTATTACCCATTACCTATATCAATTATCGTTCTGTGCATTAATTTTTTCTGCAAGTTCTTCCAGATATTCCCAGCGCTCCATTTTATGCTCCAGAGCTTCTTCTGTCTGCTCCCGCTCTGTGGCCAGTTCTGACAATCGTTTGGAATTGGTAGCATTCGCTGCCATTTCATTATCCAATGATTCCAGTTTTTCTTCCAGATCTAAAATATCCTGCTCAATGGTCTCATACTCCATCTTTTCCTTGTAAGAAAACTTCAGCTTCCGCTCCCGATTGGCACGGTAATTGTCATAAGCTGCACGGCCGCCGGCTTCAGCACTTCCATCAGCAGATGCATCTGTATTTGCCGCAGGATCGGCATTGGAACCGGAAGTAATGATTCCATCCTGCACAGATAAGTTGCACTGTGCTGCTTCCCCGGCTTTCAGCGCATAATCGGTATAACCACCCTCGTACTGCTTTAGCATCCCACCATCCTCAAATGCAAAAATACGATTGACCGTACGATCCAGGAAATAACGGTCATGAGAAACGATGATCACAATCCCCTGATAGTGATCCAGATAATCCTCCAAAATCGTCAAAGTAGATATATCCAGATCATTGGTCGGCTCATCCAGTATCAATACATTTGGTGACTCCATCAGTACCCGAAGCAGGTTCAGACGTCTGCGCTCACCACCGGAAAGTTTTCCAATGAGGCTGTACTGCGCCTGCGGTGGAAACAAAAAACGCTCCAACATAGCGGATGCACTGATCAGACCATCTTCTGTCCGGACAAATTCTGCTGTCTCACGAATATAATCAATCACACGCATATTCGGATCCATATAAGCAATCCCTGCTTCTTTGCTCGTTTCAATCTCCTGTGAATAATAACCAATCTTGATGGTCTGCCCCACTTTAATACTTCCGCTGTCCGGTTCTTCTCTGCCGGCAAGCATTTTCATTAACGTGGTCTTGCCGCATCCGTTAGTTCCTACAAATCCCACACGGTCGTTTTTCAGAAAAATATAAGAAAAATCACGGATAAACATGTGATTTCCATAGGATTTGCTAATTCCATCAATTTCGATCGTCGTATTTCCCATACGGGTTGTGATGGAACTCATGGCCACCTGACCATCACTCTGAGGACCATGCTGGTTTTTCATTTCCTCATAGCGTTCCAGACGGGCTTTCTGCTTTGTGGAACGGGCTCTTGCTCCACGTTTTACCCACTCTAATTCCACCCGCAGAATGGACTGGCGTTTTCGTTCCGTCGCAGCTTCCATTTCCTCTCTCTGAGCCTTCAGCTCCAGAAATCCGGAATAATTGGTGTCATAACTGTAAATTTTTCCTTTGTCAATCTCCACAATCCTGTTTGACACACTGTCCAGAAAATAACGATCATGAGTTACCATGATCAGGCTTCCTCTCCATCGCTTCAGATAATCCTCAAGCCATGCTGCCATGGCATGATCCAAATGGTTCGTCGGCTCATCCAGCACCAGAATGTCACATGGCTGCATCAAAATCTCAGCTAAGGCAAGACGCTTGCGCTGACCACCGGAAAGCTCAGAGATCTTCTGATCCAAACGGACAATGCCAAGCGTCTGAAGCATGCTTTTTGCTTCTCCTTCCATATCCCACTGCGTACTCTCAGACATCTTCTTCTCTACATGCTCCCAGACAGTACAGGTGTCATCAAATTCCGGTGTCTGCGGCAAAAAACGGATCACCACATGATTGGCTTTCGTGCAGCTTCCCTCATCCGGTTCTTCTAACCCCGCTGCGATTTTTAAAAGTGTCGACTTTCCGGTTCCATTAATGCCAATAATGCCGACTTTTTCTCCTTCCTGCAGGAAAAAAGATGCCTTGTCAAGTAACACCCTCTCCGTATATGCTTTTGTAATATTTTCTAATGATAATAAATTCATACTTGTTCTGTTCCATTTCTATGTTTCTTGTTAGTTCTATTCTAACTGATTTCGAAAAAAAATACAAATCTAAGAAAAATCAGTGTCAACATATCGTCTGCACAAGAATAGGAAATTCATCGTAATTTCCTATCAAACGAAAAAACCGATGCCCCACAGTGGGAACACCGGTTTTTATGATTCGAAAGGGAATCAATATAAAATGTGTATAAAATGGATTAGGATTAACTATTTTATGCTTCTTTATGCTTCTTTTACTTTTTTGATCTCCTCGATCAGCAGAGGAAGCACTTTCATGGCATCACCAACGATACCAACATCTGCCACATCGAAAATCGGAGCATCTTCGTCTTTATTGATTGCAATAATATAACCGGAGCCGATCATACCAGACACATGCTGGGTAGCACCAGATACACCGCAGGCAATATAAAGCTTAGGTGCAACAATTTTGCCGGACTGTCCAACTTGATGGGAACGTCCAACCCACTCTTCTTCGATTGCCGGTCTGGTAGCACCTACAACACCACCGCAGACATCTGCCAGTTCCTGAACCAGCGCAAAATTCTCTTTGCTGCCCATACCACGGCCGCCGGTTACGATGACATCTGCATCTTCCAGGTTTACTGCCTCACTGATTTCTTTTACCACGTTGGCAATCTTTGTAAATACAGACTCTTCTGCAATTTCTACGGTTTCTTCTATAATTTTGCCGGCTTTTCCCGCCTCAATAGATTTAGGAAAAGAACCGCCGCGAACGGTGGCTACTGCCGGCTGGGTATGCAATACAACATCATTTAAAATGTTTCCGCCATATACCGGGCAGGTAAATATATACTGATCTCCATCAGCCACGATATTCATGACATCTACGGCACAGCCTGCATCAAATTTCTGTGCAAGCAACGGAGTAACATCTTTGCCTTCTTGTGTCGCTGCAGCCAAAACGAGAGATGGGGAATACTTCTCTACCAGTTTTGCAAGTACTGCTGCCCGCACTTCTGGTCTGCTTTCTGCTGTTTTTACTGTAACAGCCTGATCTGCACCAGCTTCAATAGCTGCTTTTGCAGCTTCTTCCGGCTCTTCTGCAAGAATGGCAGCAATTACTTCTTCCCCTTTTGCACCTGCCAGTTCTTTTGCTTTTGCCAGAATCTCAAGGGCAGGTCCAACCGGAGCTCCCTGAGCAGTCTCAACATATACTAAAATATTTTTTCCTTCTGTCAGACTCATCTTTGCGCCCTCCTACAATACCTTGGCATCCGCAATCAGCTTCATTGCTTCTGCAACAGCTTCTTCCGGGGATTCTGCCTTGATTTTTACTCCGGCCTGACGTTTTGCCGGCGCATATACTTTTACAACTTCCATAGAACTTTCCGGAATGTCCCCGGCCTCAAGTTCACCGATTGCTTTCTTTCTGGCTGCCATTTTGCTCTTGATCGTCGGATAACGCGGATCATAATTTGGTTTCTGAATGGTTACGACACACGGCAGGGAAGCTTCAATCTCATTGTATCCAGTCTCTGTCTCCTGTTTGATCGTTGCTTTTCCATCTGCTGTCTCAACAGCTACAACATTCGCAACTGCCGGAACATTTAACTGTGCTGCCAACAGCAAACCTGTCTGACTTGCTGCATAATCAGTAGATTCCTTTCCGCAAAAGACAAGATCAAATGTCTTTCCTTCTGCAGCCTCAATGTCTGATTTAGCTTTTGCAAGAATTTTTGCAACTGCAGCACCATCTAATTTCTCAGCCTCATCACATTTAACGAGGTATGCATGGTCAGCACCAACTGCAAGACAGTTTTTCAATGAATTTTTTACACTGTCATCTCCAATGGATACAACCGTTACTTCACTCTCGCCAATGGCTTCTTTCAGACGTACAGCCATTTCTTCTGCATATGTATCAAATGCATTTACGACAGGTGTTACCCCATCCAGTGCCGGTTTTCCTGTAGCTTCATCCAAAGAAATTTCCACAGAATCATCCGGAACCTGTTTGATGCAAACTAATATTTCCATAATAATTTCTCCTGCATATTTTTTGTCTGTATTCCGCTGATGATACAAGCATGTTCCTCATCCTCTGTAAAACAAGAATCCGTCCACACCTGGTCTCAATCAGCGGAGTACATATATTGTAGATAAGGGATAGCTTACTTAGCAATGATACTGTTTGAGATAACGATTCTCTGTACTTCGTTTGTTCCCTCGAAGATCTGGAAAATCTTAGCATCTCTCAACAGTTTCTCTACCGGATACTCACGACTGTATCCATATCCGCCAAACATCTGAATTGCCTCGGAAGCAACTTCCATTGCGATATCGGAAGCATAGCATTTTGCGATTGCGGATTCTTTTGTATATGGAAGACCCAGATCCATCTTTGTCAGGGCATGAGCTACCATCTGACGAGCAGTCTCTGTCTTGATCTCCATATCTGCTACTTTAAATTTCAGCGCCTGGTTTTTGATGATCGGTTTACCAAACTGTACACGCTCTTTGCCATAAGCAATTGCTTCATTGATACCTCTCTGTGCGATACCAGTTGCAACGCATCCCATCCAGGTACGTGCCTGATCCAGTGTCTGCATTGCGATATTGAAACCTTTTCCTTCCTCACCGATCAGGTTGGAAGCTGGAATTCTGACATCCTCAAGTACAACATCACAGGTATTAGAAGTACGGATACCCATCTTATTTTCTTCTTTTCCTGTGCTTAATCCAGGTGTTCCTTTTTCAACAAAGAACATGGACATTCCTTTGACACCTTTTGTCTTGTCTGTCATAGCTGTTACACAGTAGAAAGATGCGATTCCTCCGTTTGTGATAAAGCATTTTCTTCCGTTCAATACATACTCATCACCGTCTTTGACAGCAGTTGTCTTGCCTGCACCTGCATCAGAACCTGCTCCCGGCTCAGTCAGACAGAAAGCACCAAAACCACCTTCCAGGATCAAATCACATGCACGCTGTTTTAATGCATCACTTCCTGCAATCAGTACCGGTTTCATACCAAGTCCGCTGGCGGAAATGGTAGTTGCAAATCCAGCATCCGCAATTGCCATCTGCTCGATGAGTGCTGCCACATCCACCCTTGATAAACCCGGGCCACCAAACTCCTCCGGAACTTCCAGTGCCTGATATCCCTGCTCGATTGCTTTATCATAAATTTCTTTTGGCCATTCGCCGGATACATCATACTCTTTACACTGCTCTACAACTTCTTTGTCGCAGAAATTTTTTACGTCCTGTAACAGATCCTGTGCTTCTTCAGAAATTAAATATGCCATTACCTTTTCCTCCTTCAAAATAAACGTAACTTATTTTTATATAACTGTGCTATTATTTCTTTATAACTTATAACAAATTTTGCCCGGATTTAAGATCATCTTTGGATCAAATACTTCTTTGATACCTTTCATCAGGCGCATGCTTGTTTCACCTGCAAATGCTGCCAGATAATCCATTTTTCCATAACCGATTCCATGTTCACCAGAAATCAGTCCGCCGCATTCTGCTGCCTTTTTATAAATAATATCCATGAAATCAGCAACCTGTTTTTTAAATTCTGCCTCATCCATATCATTTGCGCATGCATAAATATGTAAGTTTCCATCACCAGCATGACCAAAGCTCTTGATGGTAAAATCGTATTTTTCTTCCAGTGATTTTACGAAAGTCAGATACGGTGCAATCTGATTTACCGGAACGACTACATCACACTCATCCAGTAATTTTGTCTCTGCTTCGATTGCCTCAAGGAAAGAACTTCTAGCTGCCCAGGCATCCTTTTTCTTCGCCGGTGTATCAGCAACCAATACGTCGATGGCACCTGCCTCGAGAACAACTTCTGCTGCTTTCTCGGTAATCTCCTCCAGAGATTCCATATCATCTCCATCAAATGTCACCAGGAGATAAGCACCGATATCCACACCCTCTAACTGCTGTGGAAATACGCTCTTTCCAAGATAACGCTCAGAAGCCAGAACAATTTCTTTTTCCATAAATTCAATTGCCTGTGGCTGTAAATGCTCCATAAAAAATTTCGGAACTGTTGCAATACAGTCTTCCAGATTCTCATAAGGAATGATTAAGCTGATGGTCTCCTTTGGTGCCGGAATCAGTTTTAAAGTCAGTTCAGTGATGATACCTAACGTTCCCTCGGAACCGATCATCAGATTTAACAGGCTGTATCCGGTGGAAGTTTTTGATACGGTTGCACCAAGTTTTACAATCTCACCAGTCGGAAGTACAACGGTCATTGCTCTGACATAATCTCTTGTACATCC
>CAKREL010000092.1 GCA_934317205.1 uncultured Eubacterium sp. | reverse complement strand
AATTGCTTTCAAATCTACTACCTCTGTTTGTCAGAATGATAATAATAGCCCACGCCCCATTTGGTATGCACATATTTTGGCTCACTTGGATTTGCCTCCACTTTTTCACGCAGACGGCGCACATGGACATCCACCGTACGGAAATCGCCCGGATATTCATAGCCCCAGACCAGATTCAACAGACGCTCTCTGCTGTACACTTTTTCAGGCGTTTTTACCATCAATTCCATCAGGTCAAATTCTTTTGCAGTCAATTTAATCTCTCGTCCTTTAATAAACAGGCGTCTGCTTTCGCAGTCAAGACGTACATCACCATCCACAATAACATTGGGATCTTCTTCTACTTCCTTCCGGGCAGTACGACGCATAATTGCTTTCAGACGTGCTTTTACTTCCAGAATATTAAATGGCTTTGTTATGTAATCATCTGCACCATATTCTAAACCGAGAATCTTGTCCATATCATCGCCTTTCGCAGTAAGCATCACGATCGGTACATTGGAAAATTCGCGAATCTGCTGGCATACTTGAAAGCCATCCAATTTAGGAAGCATAATATCAAGTAAAATTATGTCATATTCCTTGGATTTAGCCATTTCCAATGCTTCTTCTCCATCATAGGCACAATCTACTTCCATACCATCCTGCTCCAGACTGAATCGGATTCCTTTCACGATTAATTTTTCATCATCTACCACCAGCACTTTTTTCGCCATTTCGTCACCTCATTGAACTTTAATGTTATCTTTTATCTTGTCATAGGTTCCCTGCTTGATACCGTCAACATTCATAATTGCCTCCGGGCTGACAAAAGAACCCTGCTTTTCTCTATATTCCAGAATCTGCTCCGCACGAGTCTGGCCGATACCTTTTAATGTCATCAGTTCTTCCAAAGATGCCGTATTAATATTGACACGACTGTCAGTTACTATTTCTTCATTATCAGATATCTGTGCATCAGAAACTTCTCCCTGGAAAGGAATCTGAAGTTTCTGTCCGTCTGTCAGTATTTCTGCCAAGTTGACTACTGTCCCGGCTGCTTCTCCTGACATACCACCAGCCTGTTCTACTGCTTCATAAGCTCTGCTGTCTGCAGGCAGTTCATATACCCCTGGATTGCATACTGCACCACAGACATAAACAAATATCGTATCTGCCTGCGTCAGTTCTTCCTTCGGTTCTGTTACTAATTGTTCCTGTGTGGATTCCTGCTTCTGTAATGGCACCTCCTGCTGTGCGGATGATTCCGTTGCCAAAAGAATTTCTTTTGGTTTTAATCCACATCCTGTTAAAACACCAAAAAGCAACAGCATTCCCAACCAGAATTGTATCCATCGTTTCATTCTTCATCCTCCTTTGCCAGTAACAAAGGGAGTTTCTCAAATACCTGTAACAATTTTATCAAATATTACAAATATTACAAGCCTTGTTTTGCCGGATTTTTTTAATTCTTTCTTAGGAATAATCAGATTTATCCCCTCCGTTCCAACTGAAAAACAACTACGCCTGCAATAGCTATCATCATTCCAATCAGTTTTTGCATGGACCATTCTGCTTTTTCTGCTCCAAACCAACCAAGCAATTCAATAAGATAGGCTGTGATCATCTGAGCGACTACAATAAAAAGCACAGCCTGCGCCGGGCCAAGAGTATTCATACTTTTTACAACTGTCAATGTAATAAAAGCACCAATCACACCACCAATAAGCACATATTTTGGTTGAACTTTCCAAAGAGTCGCAAATGAAGTGCGATCCGATATGCCCCATGCTGCCAGGCAGACTGCAAAAGCTGTAAGCTGCACCCAGCTGTTCGCTACCCACAGACTACTCTGCTTTGTCACATCTGTATTAAATATTCCCTGAACACTCATCAGCATTCCTGATAAAATTGCAATTAAAATTCCCATAATAAGTCCCGCTCCATTTTTATATTATTATTTATGCATATATATGCTATATTGTCACAAAACTTTGGGTTTTATACTGTAAATGGTTCTTTCCGACGATTCCTAAGAATATTCAATAATCTTGAAAATGTAAAGCGGACATTCGCAATCCGCTTTCGCTACTTGCTCATGAACGCAGTCGCTTTGCGACCGTCAGTGGGAGCGTGGGAATGCTTATTCTGCGTTCAAAAAACAGACAACTATGCTTTTCAAAGGAAATGCACAGCTGTCTGCCTTATTTTCATCAAATGAAACATATACTAAAGCTTATGAAAATGTAGAAAGGACCTCATCTAATTTTGCAATCATCTCATCCACATGCTCTTTTTCAATTACAAGTGGCGGGACAAAACGAACCACGTTGGAACCTGCTGTAATGATGATCAGACCTTTTTCCAGTGCCTTTGCGGCGACCTGTCCAACCGGAATTTTCATTTCCAGTCCCTGCATCAGCCCCATACCACGACGATCTGTGATAAAGTCATATTTTGCAGCCAGTTCATCAAGCTTTTGTTCCAGATACGGTGCAATTTCATGTACATGGTTGATAATCTGATCTTTTTCAAAAATATCAAATACCGCACTGACAGCAGCTCCTACGAATGGGTTTCCACCGTAAGTGGTTCCATGATCTCCAGGTGCCAGGGATTTGTCTGCCACTTTCTGAGTCATCATGAACGCGCCTACTGGCACACCACAACCCAGAGCTTTTGCAACCGTCATGATATCTGGTTTTACACCGTAATTCTGCCATGCAAACATTGCTCCGGTACGTCCCATACCACACTGAATTTCATCCAGGATAAGCAAAATATCTTTCTCATCACAAAGGGCACGCACACCTTTCAGAAATTCTGGATCAGCCGGATAAATTCCACCCTCACCCTGTACAGTTTCCATAATGATAGCACATGTTTTATCCGTAATCTGTGCTTTCACACTCTCCAGATCGTTATACTCCGCAAAACGAATTCCAGGAATCAGCGGCTCAAACGGCTCCTGATAATGTTTGGTTCCAGTAACGGATAATGCACCAAGACTTCTTCCATGGAAAGAATGCTGCATTGCAATCACCTCGTGACCTGCATGTCCATCCCTGGTGTAAGCGTATTTTTTGGCTGCTTTTAATGCACCCTCGATAGCTTCTGTACCACTGTTTGTAAAAAAGATACGATCCATATCAGCGGCAGCAAGTGCTTTTTCAGCTGCTTCCATAGTTGGTACATTATAATATAAATTAGAAGTATGTAATAGTTTATCTACTTGATTTTTCAAAGCATCGTTATACTCTTTTTTTCCATATCCAAAGGCGCAGACAGCAATACCAGCTGCAAAATCAAGATATTTTTTTCCATCTGTATCATACAGATATACACCCTCGCCGTAATCCAATACAACCGGAAAACGATTATACGTATGAAGCAGTGCCTGCTCTGCGTGGTCAATATAATTCTGTTTATTCATGGTCAAATTTTGCCTCCTCATCTCCAAGGATCGCTGTACCGATTCCTTTATTTGTAAAAATTTCCAATAACAGACAATGAGCCATTCGTCCATCTAAAATATGCACTCTGGAAACACCATTTTCCACTGCATGAATGCAATTATTTAATTTTGGAAGCATACCGCCCACTACATAACCGCTGTCAAGCAAGTCTTTTGCTTCGGAAACAGTCAGTTCAGAAATCAATGTGGAAGGATCTTTCGGATCACGGTAAACTCCCTCGATGTCTGTTAAAAATGCAAGTTTTTCAGCATGAACTGCTGTCGCAATCGCACATGCCGCATCATCTGCATTAATATTATAAGTCTGATAATCATCATCCAGACCGATTGGGCATACGATAGGGAGAAAATCTTTTTCCAGCAGATCAAATAAAATTTTCGGATCCACAGATTTTACATCACCTACAAAACCTATATCCTGTCCCTGGGAATATTTTTTTTCAACTTTCAGCAAACCGCCGTCTTTACCGCTGATGCTAACTGCCTGAACACCAAGCTTTTCTACCATGGATACAAGAGATTTTCCTACTTTTCCAAGTACCATCTCTGCAATTTCCATTGTCTCAGCATCTGTTTTTCTCAAACCATTTACAAACTCTGGCTCCATTCCGGCTTTTGCTACCCATTTACTGATTTCTTTTCCACCACCATGTACGATGATTGGTTTAAACCCAACCAATTTCAGCAATGTTACATCCTGAATAACACGCTGCTTTAATTCTTCATCCAGCATGGCACTTCCACCGTATTTTACCACAATAATCCGGCGGTTAAAACGTTGGATGTATGGCAAAGCCTCAATCAGCACCTCTGCCTTCGCACGCAATGCTTCGTATTTATCTTCATTCATTTATCTGTCCTCCTGTAACAAATCACTTTTTTACATTTTTTGTGTATATCTGTTTCTTATTTATCTATCAAATATCTGCAAAATCAATCTTTCTTTAATAACAAAAAGCTGTTCTATACACTCTCATATATTTTTTATAATCATTTAGAATCCATATATCTTAAGAACGATAATCTGCATTGATTTTTACATAATCATAGCTCAAGTCACAACCCCATGCTGTTCCCTGTGCATCGCCAAGTTTCAGGTCTGCGATGGCAGTTACTTCCGGCTCGGACAAAATTTTTGTTGCTTCTTCTTCACTGTAATCAAGTGCGACACCATTCTCGATGAGTTTTATTTTGCCGCCTTTGCTCTCAAAATACAAATCTACTTTATCAGGATCAAATTTTGCTCCGGAATATCCCATTGCACAGAGGATTCTTCCCCAGTTTGCATCATGTCCGAAAATAGCCGCTTTTGTCAGACTGGAACAGATTACGGATTTTGCAAGTATTTGTGCCTGCTCTTTTGTTTCTGCATTGACAACAGTTACTTCAAATAATGCAGTTGCACCTTCGCCGTCTCCTGCCATCATTTTTGCAAGCGTTGTGTTGACAAAATTCAACGCTTCACAGAATGTATCATAATCTGCGCCTTTTTCTGTAATCTCCGGATTTTCTGCCAGACCATTTGCCATCAGAAGTAACGTATCATTTGTGGATGTATCTCCGTCCACTGAAATCATATTGAAAGTATCTTTTACATTTGCAGAAAGTGCTTCCTGTAATAACTCTTTGGAAATTGCAAGGTCTGTGGTTACAAACGCAAGCATGGTGCACATGTTTGGATGAATCATACCAGAACCTTTACACATTCCACCGATAGTGACAGTTTTTCCACAAATTTCAAATTCTACGGCCACTTCTTTTTCATGAGTATCTGTGGTCATAATTGCTTTTGCAGCTGCATTGCCTGCTTCCACACCCTCCGCAAGCTTTGGTGCCAATGCCTCCACACCTGCCATAATACGGTCGATTGGAAGTTGTTTGCCAATGACACCGGTAGATGCCACACAAACAGCACTTGCCGGAATTCCCAGTACTTTTGCTGCCTGATCTGCGGTTTTTTGACAGTAATCAAGACCTTCCTGTCCGGTGCAGGCGTTTGCGATACCTGCATTGACAACAACTGCCTGTGCATATTCACTGTTTTTCACAATATCCCGATCCCAGAGTACCGGTGCCGCCTTCACAAGATTTGTCGTAAACGTTCCTGCTACACGACACGGTACCTGGCTGTAAAGCATCGCCATATCAGTACGGTTTTCATATTTGATTCCTGCCGCGGTACATGCTGCCTGGAATCCTTTTGCTGCTGTCGCGCCACCTGTAATCTGTTTCATGATCCAATCCTCCTGTCAGATACATTTTTTGCATTAGTATCGCTGTATCTGCTTTTTTTATTTTTTATTTAAATATATAATCTGCCTTATTCATTGAATTTAGTAATATTTTCATCATTCAAAACAAAATCATAATAATTCACATCAGCTCTCATTTTCCAGCCTTCTTCCTGCCAGAACTGATTGCCGAGTTCGTTTTTCTTAAAAGCGATCAGATTTACTTTATTGATCTGCTCACGCTGTAAAGCACGCATCGCTGCTGTTGCCATCTGCTTTCCGATACCGCGATTACGATAAGCTTCATTCACACACACATGGTAAAAACATCCGGTACGGCCATCATGTCCGCACAAAATTGCGCCCACCAGTTTACCGTCAGCTTCAGCCACAATACTTGTGGTCGGATTCCGCTTCAGGAAACGCGCTGTTCCTTCTCTGGAATCATCAATGCTCCGGATCCCAAACCCTTTGATGGTCATCCACAGTGCATATACTTCATCATAATCTTCAATCGTCATTGGGCGAATCTTTATTTTCATAAAATCTTGTTTCCTTCCATACATATTTATATTTACGGGAACATTGGAACAAGATTTAATCCTTCGCTTTCATCCAGACCAAACAACAGGTTCATATTCTGAACTGCCTGTCCCGCAGCACCTTTCACAAGATTGTCAAGGGCACCCATCATGACAACTCTGCCGGTACGCTCATCAATCTTGAAATTAACATCCACATAATTACTGCCTTCTACCCATTTTGTTTCAGGCACAACATCTTTTTCCAACACACGAACAAATTTTTCATTTGCATAATATTTATCATATACAGATTTCAATTCTTCATAAGTAGGAAGAGATCCATTTGCTTTTCTATTTAAAGTTGCATACTCTGTTGCCAGAATACCACGGTTCATTGGAACAAGATGCGGAGTAAAGTTGATGACAATTTCTTTACCAGCCGCATAACCAAGCTGTTCCTCAATTTCTGGAGTATGACGGTGCGTTGCCACACCATATGCTTTCATATTTTCATTTACTTCACAGAATAAATTTGCAACTTTTGCGCCACGACCTGCTCCGGAAGTTCCGGATTTTGCATCGACGATCAAGGTATCCGGATCGATCAGTCCTTCTTTTACCAGCGGATAAGCAGTCAAAATAGAACAGGTTGTATAACATCCCGGATTTGCCACCAGACGGGCACCTTTCACTTTGTCACGGTTGATTTCGCACAGACCATATACTGCTTCCTCAATAAACTGCGGACTCTTATGCTCGATCTTGTACCATTTTTCATATGTAGCGACATCTTTGATGCGGAAGTCCGCACTCAGATCTACAATCTTTGTCTTGGATAAAATCTCTTCTGTCAGAACAGATGCCAAAAAACCTTGCGGTGTTGCAGTAAAAATCACATCTACCTGTTCGCAAAGTGCTTCCATATTATCATCCAGACATGTCGCATCTACAATCTCAAACATGTTGTGATATACTGATGCATACTTCTGGTCAATATAGCTTCTGGATCCATACCAGACAATTTCAACTTCTTTATGTCCCATCAGAATACGGACAAGTTCTGCTCCTGCATAACCTGTTGCTCCGATAATACCTGCTTTAATCATTTGCAGCCTCCTTAATTTGTCGAATGAACTGTTTCCTATAATAATACTTCTCGTGCAATTCGTAAAGCATTGATTTTTGATTCTGCATTTTTTATACACAAAGATGTATATTTATACATTTATTCATTTTTTCATTCATTCTATTCTGTTCAATATATTTTTGTTCTGCATCAAATGATAGCACAAGTTTTTTCAAAAAGAAAGGACTTTTTACTTTTTTCGCCATTCTGTACGCACTGAACAAAAAGATGTATTATTATAAGCAAAATATGTATAAATTTGCACTTGCATTCTGAATGTGATTGTAGTATGATGAATCACGTCGAAAGCAAAAGATATGTTTGTTTTCAGAAACAATTCAGAAAAAACGGTCTGTGACAGACCTGCTTAACGATAAGAAAGAAAGGATTTATTACAATGAAAGAAAAAGTTATTTTAGCATATTCCGGCGGACTTGACACAACAGCCATCATTCCTTGGTTAAAAGAGACATATGATTATGATGTAGTATGCTGCTGCATCGACTGCGGACAAGGCAAAGAGTTAGAAGGACTTGAAGAGCGTGCTCAGTATTCAGGTGCTGCAAAATTATATATTGAAGATATCTGTGATGAATTTGCCGAGGATTACATTCTTCCTTGCGTTCAGGCAGGTGCTGTATATGAGAACAAATATTTACTTGGTACCGCTATGGCTCGTCCGGGTATCGCAAAAAAATTAGTTGAAATTGCAAGAAAAGAAGGTGCTGTCGCAATCTGCCACGGTGCAACCGGAAAAGGAAATGATCAGATCCGTTTTGAGCTTTCTATCAAAGCACTTGCTCCGGATATCAAAATCATTGCTCCTTGGCGTGATCCGAAGTGGACCATCGACTCCCGTGAAGGTGAAGTTGAATACTGTAAAGCACATGGCATTGATCTTCCATTCGCTATGGATCAGAGCTACAGCCGTGACTGCAACTT
>CAKREL010000091.1 GCA_934317205.1 uncultured Eubacterium sp. | reverse complement strand
AGGAACAGGAAAACATAGGTAGGGGTAAGGTTGGAAAAAGTAAAAAATCCATCGCTTAGCTCTATGCCTGTATTTCCTTTCTGCACTGTCTCCAGCTTCTGAAGCAGCCCTCCCAGCTCCTGTCCGAAAATGCCGTATACCAGTACCACGTTCACGGTGCCAAAAAGGAACCAGAGTCCCTTTTGCAGCTTCTCCGTTCCTGCATTCTTATAATGAAGCAGAATGCGAATCAACAGGTATCCCAGAAGGACGGAATAGAAGGAGCTTCCCAGGGACCATTTTCCGGTACCTGGTACGCCTGTGGAAAAAAGTCCCGGATTGATCATGTAGTATAGGGTTACAAAAAGAAGAGCGCTGATAACCCAAAGTATGAAATCCAGGGGTTCTGATTTCTTGCGCCAGTGTAGGAATCCCCAAATTCCAGCAGGGATAAGTCCCAACAACATGTATAAGAGGACCGCGATCACATTTCCTACAGCCCCAGACAGTGACAGGATCCGCAGGCCAGCTCCGATCTGCTCAAAAGGAAATGCGATCAAGGTGGAAAACAGTCCGGATAAGCTGCGCTGTAAAATACAGAACAGGACGCAGGCGGCTGCTTCCACAGATAAGAGGGTAAATAAATGTCTTTCTTTCATGGGGAACCTCCTTTTTGCAGATATTGAGAAAATCCGCTATCGTACTGGATGAAACTTTCTAACCCTTTACTCGGGATTTCTCTAACTGGTTTATGAGAATTATTGAAAAACGATAATTTATATTTTAATTATAACTCAAAATTATCGTTTGTCAATAATTTTCACAATAAAAAAATTGCCAGGCAGAATTTTCGCGTTACTATTCACTGGAAACATTCCGCGAGGTGTTTTTTGTGAACAAAGTTCACAAAAAACCCGAGAACTGCGGCGCGAAATCATGCGAATGCATGATTTCTGTGCATCGCGAAGCGTGTTACTATTCACGAAGTGAACAGTAACATTTTCGCGCTTCGCTCTATCCAATAGACAGGAGCAACGTTTTTATTTTCTTACCTGGCATTTTTCAATAACTTACTGTGTCACATCTCCAAGCACGATCCGAATCAATGTCTTATCCAGCATCAATGTCCGGTTCCAGGGATTGATGATCACGCCGCTGATTTCTTCCTCGGACAGTGCTGCCTCCAGTACTTTTCCAATGTCAGTCATAAAGGTTGACATAACACTTCCGCTGCCTTTTAGTTCCTCCTCGAAGCTGGTAAAAACCGCCCACCAGCTGTTTCCATCGGAAGTTTTCACGGCCTGTAATTTCATCTGACCAGCTGCCGCGTTTGGCTCTACAGCGATGATTACCTGACCGTTTTCATGCATGCGTCTTCGTACCACGGTCAGTGCATGAGCCAGCAATTCCTGCGTTGGTTGCTGCTGAAGTGTCGCGATTGCTTCCTCGATTTTCTCATTTCCAAGTAAACCTTCATCTGTTTTATCCATATTATTTTTACTCTCCATAATCAATTTTGCAGTGTTGGGGGCAAAAGTTCCCAGCTATAAGCTCCACGTATATAGGTATCCGTTGTTTTACCGGCTCTGGCTACAGCATTTTCAGCTTTCCTTCAATAAACTTCGCTTCTGCATGCTTCTCATCCAGCATTCGCATGCTGCCACAGCGTTCCATCAGTTCATCAATATTTTCCTTACCTACTGTATTATTGTAAATCGCACCAACGGAGAAGGAATAGGGAAGCTGGCATTCTTCTCCCTTCTTTTTGAAATTTTCTTTTATATCCTGTATGTAGTTTTCCAGCAGAACCGGTTTCGTAAAGGCAAAATAAAATATGTTTTCGGACACCCTGCAGATTTTAGTATCATCAGCCGCATATTTCTGCATGATCTCAACGCCTGTGCGCAGGATATTTTCTGTTGCAAAAATCCCATATTTGCTTTTAAAATATTCTATATGGTTAATGCTCACCGAAACCAGCGCATACAGCTTTTCCAGATTTATTTCTTCCTTTTCCTTTTCGAAATAATTCCGATTGTAAGCGCCTGTAACCACATCTCTGTATGCAAGCTCTGAAATTTCCGTTTCTTTTTCCTGTAAAAAAGCTATGTAGCATTGCCTTTTTACATGTTTTTCCCGCAAATCGACCACTAACACAAGCAGGATCATAAGAGTGGCTGCTGACAGGATTACCAGCAGTATTTTTACACTCAGCTGCTCCCGGAATTTTAAATTTTTCCTGAACTCTATTGATAGTTCTGCAATGCACTTATCAGTACCAGCATCGTACACCTGATAATTATATTTATATTTTCCGCCGGCAAGATTGGTATAACTGATGTCTGTTACCCCATCCTCCCTGCTCAGTATCCAGGTCTTATCCATACCTTCCAGAAAATAGCTTGTGTAAACATTGCGATGCACAAAGTTGATCATCTCAATATCTATATTGATTCGATGTGCAGATGAGGAGAATATAATTTCCCTATTATCCATTTCCACATTTTCTCCATCCTCTGTGACAGAATTAACATAGAGCCGAATTGGCTTGTTCTCCTGCTCTTTATTCAGATCCAGCCCCGCTGCACCTGTTGTTCCACACATATAAAGAACTCCGTCTTTAATGGTATTTCGGGCATTTGCTGTGAAATCAACCGGAAGTCCGTCCTGCTTGTTTAAATAAAGATACGGTGCATCTTTCTTTAAAAGATCTGTTTCCTTTAATTCAAAGAAACCGTTTCCAGCCAGTACAACAGCCCTTCCATCCTCTGTCAGAAGCAGATCAAGACTGTTGGCAACTGATATTCCCGTCGCTTTTTTTACATTTCCGTCATCGTCAATAAAGCAGACTCCCTCACCGGTTACCGCCCACACTCCATCCATAGCTTTTGATGGTACAATTTTCATTACCACGTTCGAGAGCAGTCCCTGCTTTTTTGAATATATGTTTTTTACTTGTTCATCTTCAATTTCATAAATACCATAGCCATCTGTTGCTGCATATATCTTTCCACTTCGAGCTTCCTTTACCGCAAGGATTCTCTGGGTATTCAGCACAGAGTCATCCGTATATTTCTTTATCTGTTTCTTCTCATCAATCTGATAAAGCCCCTCTTCCGTTCCTACCAGAAGCTCTTTATCCTGTTTTTGCCAGATACAGCGAATTTTACTTGTCTCAAGACCACTGTTTTTCGTATCATAGTGAAAAACCCTACCACTGGCATTCAATCTTTTTATACCATTCTGATAAGTAGATACCCAGAGATTGTTTTCATTATCCAGATAAATCTGCCTGATTCTAAGATTTCTGCAGGCTTTTACCAGCGCATCTTCCACCTGCTCTTTTCCCTGATAGCAGTAAAGTCCCTCATCACATCCAACATAGATTTTGTCTTTATAAGGCTGAATGGAATTAACCGTCTGATTTATATTCCAATAGGAACCCAGATCCCAGAAATAATTTTCGTAAAGCTTGAGAATTCCCTGCCGGGAAGAGACAAACCAGAAATTCCCCTGGTAATCCTGACATCCTTCTTCAACAGAATCTCTGAAATCCAATTCCAGTTTTGTAAGCTGATCATTTTCCAGAATTCCAATTCCCGTATCGCTGCATACCCAGAATTCCTTACCGGTCAGCTTATATATTTCATTAAAGGATGAAAGCCCTTTTTCTTCAATTACCGCCAGAATTTCTCCACTGGCGGAGCATTTCAGGATTTGTTTCTCTGTTGTACCAATGTAAAAATTCCCGGTTCCATCCTCTGTACCATAGCAGCAGCGGGGAACACCATCACTTTCTTTTTGCAGAACAATTTCCCTTGCTGTACTATTTTCAAGTAAAAAGAGTTCTCCGGTTTTCTGAACAATAAGGATCTCGCCAGAAGACAATTCTCCGATATCCTGAATATTCTTATCAGAAAATTCCGAATACGTTTTCGCTTCCTGTGTTATTTCTCCTGTATCAATAGAAAAAAGGCCCGCCTTGGTTCCTACCCAGACTACACCTTTTGTATCCAAATATACTTTATTTACAACACTTGAGCCCTGTTTTTCCCAATCCAGTCTGCATTCTGTATAATTCTTTCCGTCAAATTTATAGATTCCTTCTCCGTTTGTTCCAACCCATAAATCCCCCTGCTGGTCCTGAACAAGATCATTAACCGGAAGAGCTCTTCCATCTAACAGATATTTCTTAAATGCTTTTCCATCATACCGATATAATCCAGTATAACCGCCAAACCACAAAAAACCATTCTGGTCAGCGCAGATACAATTGGCAGTGGTTCCTTCAAGCCCGTTTTCGGAATCATAAATCTGCGAAAGATATTCCTTCTCATATTTCTCAGCTGTATTGTTTCCGGCAAATGCATTCACGTTTATCAGGCAGACTGCCACAACTATCGTTGAAAGCACAAAAGCCTGTTTTATGTACTTTCCCATTTTTCATTACTCCTTACCAAATAATATGGCCAGCTGAAAGGTGGATGCTTCCTCAATAATCGAAACATATCCGCCATATTTTTCCACACATTCCTGAATACTGGTCAGACCAATCCCATGCATAATTCTGTTTTTCTTCTTTGTACTTAAAGAACCTTTCTCCCGGTTCTTACAAACTGTATTTTTCACATAGATCAATGTATCATTCAGATTTTTTCCTGCTTTTATTTTGATCTTTCTTGGACCATTTTCAATTTTTTCGCAAGCCTCAATTGCATTTATGATCGCATTGCTGAAAATCACATTCACATCCTCTTCATCCATAAAATCCAGACAGCCTTCCGAAATCACAGCTTCAAATTCAATATTACGCGCCTGTGCTTTCATTTTCCCATCAAAAAGAAGCATATCCAGAGATTTCACTCCGGTATGATAAAACTGGTTCATACTTTCCAGCATTTCCAGAACTGCCTGTTTTTTCGCAGCACCTTTTTCGGACGTTTTCTGTTCTCCGGCATCCATGATCATCAGCTGATTTTTCATTTCGTGATACATTTTACGGATCTGAAGGTGCTCTTCTTCCATATTGAGATAATACTCATACGCATTTACATGAATATCCGCCCTTTTATTCTGCTCTGTTCTTTCTGCAATTTTCAGGATCATAATACAAAATGCATAATAATCAATGAGCAATTCTACTATAAACATTATTGACAATATTATGTAATTCGTTTTAAACGCAGCCGTTCCAATGCACATAAACAGCCAGATAATATCTCCCACGCTTTTTACTGCCAGTGTAAGCATCAGCGCTCTTCGATATCCCGCTGTTGTCTTTTTAATTTCCCGGAAAATAATAAGAATATACTGTACAAATGCCATTCCAAAATAACAGGCTATTTGTATTTCGTAATTGATTTTTCCTGTAGACTCCAGATTTTCTATACCTTCATAGTAATACAGAAAAATTATAAACAATACAACCAGGATCATTGCAAAAATGCTGCAGGCACCTCTCTGCACATTTCTCAAATGATCTATTTTCTTTTTCCCATACCAGCAAAGAAGCACTATATATTCAAACAACAGCCAGAATATCAGATAAATCCTGCTGTACATTACGCATAATGAAATACCTGCAATGGCTGCTGTTGAATATATTTTCGCTTTCCGATTCATCCTGGTCAGGATATCTGTAATCTTCTCTGCATCACTCATAAAGAAAACAAGACCGTATATATTAAAAACACATACAAAAAAGACGATCAGTAATTTCATAGGATTTTGCTCCAGAATTTGATGTATTCTTCTTTAAATTCATTGAGACGGTATTTACTGACAGGAACCTTATGATTTTCCTCCAATATTACCTCCTGGGAGTTGTATTTCTTAATTTTATTCATATTGATGATATAACTTCTGTGTACCTGAAAAAAGCCCTTATCTTCCAGAAGATCACAAAGATTCTTCAGGGTACCTCTCCACCGATAGGTCTGACCGGTGCAGTAAATCCATATTTTATCCCGCATTCCTTCTATGTAAAGAATGTCTGAATATTTAATACTGTACATCTCATTCTTGAACTGAAAATTGAGATGTTCTTCTGTTTCACAGAATTTTTGGGAAATGGCGGCCAGAGTTTCCGTAAGCTCCTGATCATTTACCGGTTTTACAAGATAGCGAAATGCATCCACCTTAAAGCTTTCAAACACAAATTCGCTGTAAGCCGTAAGAAAAACGATGAGCATTTCTTTATTTTTTTCCCGGATTGCCCGGGCAATTTTCATACCATTTCGCCCGGGCATTTCTACATCCAGAAACAAAACATCTATAAGATTTAAATCTGATTCCAGTACCTTTTCCCCATTTTCGAATGTCTGAATACTGAAATCCATGTTGTTGGAAAAATAGTATTTCTGTATTTTTTCCTTTAATAGTTCACGAATCATTTTCTCATCATCGCAGATAGCAATTCTCATATCTGTCCTTTCTGGCAGATGTACATCCCCATTGTTTCTCTGTATGGTCTGATTTTGATTCATGAAATCTTGCACGGTTTCAGCTTACATGCCGCTTTAGGGCTGCGCAGAGTTCTTTGCTTATGACTGGTTTTATTCTGATACATTTTCCGGTCAGCAGCTTTTAATATTTCTGCTTCTTCAATATCAGGCTTCAGTCTTAAGGCTCCGCCCACAGCCAGTCCGATATGCGGCTCTGCATCTGAAAACTTTTTACTTTCGGCTTTTATATTACTTATAATATCCTCATGTGCAGTCTTATTACAGACCGGCGTCACAATAAGAAACTCATCACCGCCCCAGCGGATGACCACTGATTTTTCCGGAACAATTCTTTTAAGCATATCAGCTGTTTCACAAATATACCGGTCACCAGCCTTATGCCCGTACCTATCATTGATCATTTTAAGATTATTGCAATCACAGATAATGTAACTACAGGGCAGACTGCTTTCATTGTCAAAATCAAACTTCGCTATATAGTTTCGATTATACAGGCCAGTAAGGGAATCATACAGACTAAGCTGCTCATATTTTTCCCGCAGCGTAATCAGTTCTGTAATATCGCTACAAATGCCACAGATTCCGATAATTTCATTCTCATCATTATAGATAGGTTTCTTGATCACTTCCAAATAGGTTGTTTCGCCCTCCAGATAAAAAGGATCTACGGTGCGAGTAGAAATTCCCTTACTAATAATTTTCATGTCTTCTTTATAATAGCGCATCCCCAGTTGTTTATCAAACTGAATTTCATAATCTTTTTTGCCAATAATGGTTCCGTCTGGTCCTGCATTTAAAAAATCACAGATTCGGGTTGTAAACGCATACCTGCCTTCTGTATCTTTTATAAAGAAAGTCTCTGGCAGTGCACGAAATATTTCACTCATAAAGGGCTCATATTCTTTTTTTATTTCCATTCTACCATCTTCCTTTCTTTTTTGTCCTTATACATGTTCTGATCTGCCAGCTGAATTGCCTCACTCTCCGGCTGCTGCAGCGTTTCCCTTACATGGTAGCCGACCGCTATTTCCAAATATGGAAATTTCTTTCTTTTGATTTTCTGGTCATCGTTGATTTTTTTGATGATTTCTCTGCAGTGATCCTGATCACAGTTTGGAAGGATCATCAAAATTTCATCGCCTCCCCAGCGAATGCAGATCCCGCTATCTGAAACGTACTGTTCCAGAATTTTCGCAGTTTCCTGAATATAGGTATCGCCAGCTGCATGTCCAAGTCTGTCGTTTACCTCTTTTAAATCATTGCAGTCACACATGATATAGGCACAGGGCAAACTTTCTTTTTTATTAAAATCAAATTTCAGAAAATAATTTCTGTTGTATATACCGGTCAGATTGTCCAGAAATGTCAGTGATTCAAATTTCTTTTTCAAAGTCATTAATTCTGTCACATCACTGACAACACCGCATACTCCTGCTATTTTACCGTCAACATATACCGGATTTTTGGCTATTTCCCGATAAACTTTTTTTCCATTCTCAGTAAATTCAGAGTAACAGTGACAGGGATTTCCTGTGCGTATAATCTCCTTATCCTGCTCATAATATAATTTGCCCAGCTCACGATCATACTGAATATCCATATCTGTTTTTCCCAGAATGGAATTATCTTCTCCACCATCAATCAGATTTTCAACTTCTGATGTATAGATATACTTGCATTCTGTGTCTTTGGCAAAAAGGATTACCGGTATCTGATTATGTTTATACGCAAATTGAAGCAATTCGTCTGCAGAATATTTCTTTATTGTGTCTCCCATCGGACTTCCCTCCACGTAAAAATTTTTTTGCTCCCATTAATTTTCTTATATCATACCAGATTCTAAATATTTTACGTGACTAACAGGCTAAATAGACCTATTCACAGGCTAAATGGCTAAAAAGCGGCTGATTTGAATTTCCAACAAGCTTATTCTGATCCTGAAGCAAAGACGCTGGCGTTGTACGAATCCGAATTGTCGCTATGACACCAGCGAAACTTTTAAATTTGTCAACAGGAACCGGCGTTTTTCATGACGGTTGCAGATTCCCACCTGGACTGTTATAATCGAAACATGGGTGCTATCATAACGGTAGGCGGTTAGTCCTTCAGCAGAGGGACTGTGACCCTCT
>CAKREL010000090.1 GCA_934317205.1 uncultured Eubacterium sp. | reverse complement strand
ATCAAGATGGATGGAAAGACGGTAGACGAAGAGGCTATCCGTGGCATTAACGTATATTTTACAGCATATATGCTGCTGGTTATATTGTCCACATTTCTGGTCTGCATAGACGGAACAGACCTGGTCAGTGGATTTTCTTCCGTGCTGGGTACCTTTAATAATATTGGACCGGGACTTGCAAAATACGGACCGGCATGCAATTTTGGTGATGCGTCAACCTTCAGTAAATATGTATACATTTTTGACATGCTGGCGGGCCGTCTGGAGATATTCCCGGTACTGATCCTTTTGTATCCACCGAGCTGGCGTGGGCTTTTAAAGCGCCGGATCAAACGGAAAAAGAATAGCAGAGGAAATGTATCTATATCCTGAATGATTCTTGCTAATTCCTGAATAAATTTTAAGAATTTCTGAATCCTATTTACATAGGACAAAAAACTTGGTACAAATTATTATATGAACGCAAAATAAGCATTCCCCCGCTTCAAGTGCGTAGAGCACTAAGCGGTGGGTAAGGGGGATGCTTATGTCAGTGGGAGTTAAAAGCTCCCACTGACAGGTCGCAAAGCGACTGCGTTCATGAGCAAGTAGCGAAAGCGGATTGCGAATGTCTGCTTTACTCTAGTGTCAAAAGGGCTGAGTGTTTTATGTACGACAAAGTTTGTCTGGAGGTAGGACAGTGATTTTTCCAAATTTCATTTATACATTTTTAGTAGCAATGATTCCGGCCGTTGAGGTAAAAGGAGCGATACCTTTTGGTATAGCATTACAGCTGGCACCGTGGCAGGCGTATCTGATGGCATTATGCGGAAGCTTTTTTGTGGTTTGTTTTCTGGCTTTTTTCACCCACTGGTTTTATGTGGAATGTAAAAAGCACGGATTTTTCAAACGTTTTATCGGATGGATCGATAAAATAGTCACAAAGAATAGAGACAAGATTCACAAGTATGGCCCGCTGGCGATTTTCGCATATGTGGCAGTGCCGATTCCGGGAACCGGGACATGGACCGGAAGCATCATTGCCGGCGTGTTGAATATGAAACCGCTAATTACAATCATTTGTGTAATGTGTGGAAATGCTGTAGCAGGGATGATTGTGATGCTTGCAAGTTCAGGTGTGATCAGTTTGATTTCACGATTATAGATATACAGAACGCCAGTTGTATGTCTGGAAAGCGCAGAAAATAAGTGATAAATATATGGAAATGAAACTGTTGTACTAAATAAAGGATGAAATTGTTTGATAATAGAAACTGGCATGGATATAACAGTAAAAACTGGCTCTTGAAAAAGGTCAGTTTTTTTGTTATGTATGTTTACAGTGTAAAAAGGTCTGTGCCCGCCTGTGCTTGCACAAAGGAGCAATCCGTGTAATCAAGATTTGGGGATTTTGATATACAATGTATAAGAGAAAGATGGGGATTAAATAGTTTTATGATAGCTTCACATAATAATCAGAAGAAAATTGCTGTGATCAATGATTTTTCAGGCTTTGGACGATGCTCTATCGCAGTTTCACTGCCGATCATATCAGCAATGAAGATACAGTGCTGTCCGGTACCGACATCGATTTTTTCAAATCATACAGGATTTGACAGCTATTTTTTTGAAGATTATACCGATAAGATGCGTCCGTATATCGCAGAATGGCGGAAACTGGATCTGCATTTTAATGGAATCTGCACTGGGTTTCTGGGATCTGAAGCGCAAATTGGGATTGTAGGAGATTTCCTTCAGGAGTTCGGTGGGGAGGGGACCATTGTACTGATCGACCCGGTTATGGGGGATTATGGAAAGCCGTATCCGACTTATACCATGGAAATGTGCCTGGAGATGAAGAAGCTGGTGCATTATGCAGATATCCTGACACCAAATCTGACAGAGGCCTGTATCCTGACAGATACGCCATATAAGGAAAAATGGCGAGTAGCAGAGATTGAACAGATGGCAGAAGCTTTAAGCCGGATGGGACCGGAGAAAGTGGTGATCACGGGCATTCCGCAGGGGAGCTTTGTAGCGAATCTCTGTTACGAAAAAGGAAAGGAATGCAAAATGCTGCGCACCCACAGAATCGGTACATCCCGATCCGGAACCGGGGATATTTTTTCTGCGATACTGGCAGCAGATGCCGTGAACGGGGTTGCTTTTGAAGAGTCTGTGAAAAAAGCATCCAACTTTATCAAAAAATGCATTTTAAGTTCGATCGAGCGGGATATCCCACTGACAGATGGTGTCTGCTTTGAGGACCATCTGGGAAGTCTGGCGAGATAATGCTGCTTATGATTTACTTTATAAGATATCTGGTAAGCAGAGTCATTGAAAATGCTTGAAGGAGAACTTATAACTATATTGATATTAAAAAGAGTGGATTATAAATAGAAAGAAGGAATGAAAAATGGAAATTTTATACAAAGTACATCATGGGTTATATGTAAACCTGACAAACAAATGTCCATGTGCCTGTACATTCTGCCTGCGTCAGACAATGGACCATGTAGGAGAATCCCACAGTCTGTGGCTGGATCGTGAGCCTTCTGCAGAGGAAGTCATCGCAGAATTTGCAAAGTTTGATATGAATGAATTTGAGGAAGTTGTATTTTGTGGATTCGGTGAGCCGACAGAGGCGCTGCCTGTATTGCTGAAAGTGGCAGCTTATGTAAAAGAGACATTCTCGAAACCAGTGCGTATCAATACGAACGGAATGGGCAATCTGATCTGGAACCGTGATATCACACCGGAATTTGAAGGTCTGATCGATACAGTATCCATCAGCCTGAATACACCAAATGCAGAGCGTTACCATGAACTGGTCCGCAGCAAATTCGGAGATCAGTCCTTCGATGCAATGATTGATTTTGCAAAGAAGTGTACCAGACATGTACCTAAAGTTGTCATGACAACGGTAGAGACTACGATCACAAAAGAAGAAGAAGCGCAGTGCAGTAAAATCTGTGAGGAAGTTGGTGCTGTATACCGTATCCGTCCATGGGAAGATTAAAACATTAAAAAGAGAATGTTTTTGAACATTGAATAATGAATAAGTAATGATACCGCCGGCCTGTCGACCGGCGGTGTTTTTTTCCTTGCAATTTAGCAGGAACTTTATTATAATTTAGATTGCCTGTTAAAGGCAGTAATATTGATACATACACAGATATTTTTTTTGTGGATTTTTTGACAGGAGAATGAAGATGTGGCAGCTGATTTTGGGAACTGCAGGATTTGTCCTGTATTTTGTATATGATATCAACAGTATTTTAAGTAAGAATGTATGTTTGCAGAAATTTTTTGCATGGGGGAGTATTCTTGTCGTGGCGTCTGTCGTAGCAGAGTTCTGTTCTGCATGGGGACAAGGTCATCGGAGCATGGGAGCAGTGATCGGATTTGGAATCGGAGCATTGTTTTTTCTTGGTATGCTTATATATACCTTGTTTTTTGCACTTCCCTTTGAAGAAACCTATTGTGAAGAAAATAAACTGCGTGCTGCATACACAGAAGGAGTGTATGGTTTGTGCCGTCATCCGGGTGTGTTGTGGTATGCGGGTGCTTTTTTATGTATGTGGGGAATGCTGGGTGGATTAAGACAGGGAATCTATTTTGGACTTATGATTTTCTGGAATTATCTGTATATCATTTTTCAGGATCTGTGGACATTTCCACGGACATTTTTTAATTATAGGGAATATCAACAAAGCACGCCATTTTTAATCCCGAATGGAAAAAGTATCCGGGCGTGCATGAAAAGTATAAGAAAACGTAGCAAGCAATCTGGAGTGGACAACCTATGAGCCTAAAAGAAAAATTGAAAAAACGTCAATATAGTGAAATCTGGCAGCAGTACTGCGGATTCCTTGATCTGTCCATGGAAGGGTACATGAAGATCCAGCGGCGGTTGATGGAAGAGCAGATCCAGCTTTGGAGCAACTGCGGACTGGGGCAGTCCATTCTGAAAGGAAAGCATCCGAGAAATCTGGAGGAATTCCGGAAAATGGTGCCGTTGACAGGATATGAAGATTATGCAGATATTCTGTTGAGCAAGCAGCCGGATATGCTTCCGGGAAATCCGGTGATCTGGATACAGACGACCTGGGAGGGTGGCAAGCACCCGATCAAGGTAGCACCGTATACCAGAAGTATGCTGGATACGTATCGAAATAACGTCATGGCATGTCTGATCTTGTCGACAAGCCGTGAAAAAGGCTCCTTTGATGTGGCTTCCACGGATAAGTTTCTGTATGCACTGGCACCATTGCCTTATGCGACAGGATTGTTTCCACTGGCACTGGGAGAGGAAATCGATATTGAGTTTTTACCGGCGATCAAAGATGCTGTGAATATGAGTTTCAGTGAGCGTAACAAACTGGGATTTAAGATGGCTATGCAAAAGGATCTGGGATTTTTCTTCGGTCTGGGAAGTGTCGCCTATGCAGTCAGCCAGAGCCTGTCATCTCTGACAAGTTCAGGCGGTGGAGTAAAGTTGTCCAGTCTGTTAAACTGTAAACCGCAGATGCTCATCCGGCTTTTGAAAGCAAAATACCGGTGCAAGAAAGAGCAGCGGCAACTGCTTCCAAAGGACCTCTTCCATCTGAAAGGCTTTATGGTAGCAGGCACAGACAATCTGTGCTATAAGGATGATCTGGAAGAACTCTGGGGTATCCGGCCGATGGAATTATTTGCAGGTACAGAGCCTTCCATGATGGGAACAGAGACATGGACGCGTAAGGGTATGTATTTCTTCCCGGATAACGCATTTTACGAGTTTATCACAGAGGAAGACATGCTGAAAAATTATGAGGATCCATCTTATATTCCACCGACATATCTCATGGATGAGGTACGGCCGGGGGAAAAATATGAGCTGGTATTTACTATCTTGAAAGGCGGAGCGTTTGCAAGGTATCGCTGTGGCGATATGTATCGCTGCGTCGGTCTGGAAAACCGGGAAGATGAGACGCGGATCCCGCGCTTTGAGTATATAGATCGTGTGCCCTGGATCATCGATATTGCCGGGTTTACACGAATTTCGGAAAATGGGATCAAAAATGTCATTGGACTTTCAAAGCTTCCGATTATAAACTGGGTGGCAACGAAGGAATATAATGAGCAGAACCGGCCGTATCTGCACATGTATGTGGAACTGGAGCGGGATGCACTGCTGAATAATGCCATGAGTGCAACAATTTTGAAAGATCTGCTCAGTACTTATTTTAAATATATTGATCAGGATTACCGTGATCTGAAAAAGATTTTGGGAATGGATCCTCTGCAGGTGACGATTCTTACTTGCGGAACATTTGAGACTTATGAGAAACGGACAGGGAAAAAACTGTATCATATGAGCCCTTCACATTATGATCTAAAGGGGTTACTTGAGGTGCAGGCGAGTATGAATAGAGTGAGATAAGAGGGATATATGGGAACCTACGGATATATTTCAATTATAGCCATGGTGTGCTATGGATTTATGCTGCTGATGTTTCTGGCAGCAAAGAGAAATAAAATTGTAAACAGCTTTCTGATGGTGCTGACAGGACTGCTTTTGTGGACCGGTGGCTCTGCCTTTATGCGTGCGCAGTTCTGGCCGCATTACGCATTCTGGTATCAGGTTTCATTATTTGGAATCTTAATTCTTCCATACGCATACTACCGTTTTATTCTGGCTTTTGGCGGTGTCAGGGAAGGCGTGGGAGGCAGAATCTATCTGGTCGCTATGCTTACCTGTCTTGTGGCAAATATTTGGAATGGTGTATTTCTGGCGTGTCCGGAACTTATAGAAAAAAATGGAAGACCAACCTTTGTATACGATATAAAACCGACGATTCTGGTATTATTCTTTCTTGTTGGAGTATTTCTGCTGCACTTGTTTGCAATCCTGGTGCGTATCTGCAAAGCAAATCCGAATATGAAAGTACAATATGATCCGATAATGTTTGGCGTTGTGGTACTATTTGCCGGAAACGTTCTGATCAGTCTGCCGCTGCTTTCCGGTTTCCCAATCGATGTCCTGAGCGGTGTCATTAATGTATTTTTGATATTTTATGCACTTACCCGCAGACGCCTGTTTCGTTTGCAGATGCTGGCTTCTTCCGGATTATGCTATGGCGTTGGATTTTTGTTTTCAGTAATCGTATTTTTTAATGTTGTTCCATATTTGCAGAAAGTGCTTCATTTAGAGATGGATAAAAATATGACAGCGTTTGCACTTGTATTTGCAGTGATTTTTCTTGTCATTTATGCGCTGTTTACGTTTTTATGGAAGTTATTGGTGAAAAATGTGTTTGTAAAGGAAGAAGTTCATCAGGCGGAAAAAATCAAAGAATTCAGTTCAGCAATTTCCAAGACATTGGATCTGCAGGAAATTCTGGATCAAACGATCCATGTGTTGAAAGAACTGATGGATGTTGGAAATATCTATATCTGTATGCAGGATGCACCCGGTCAGCCATATCGGGGATTTGCCAGTGATCAGCCGCTCAACGACCTGGCTTTTTCGCTGGAGGAGGAAAATCCCATGATCCAGTGGCTGGCAGTTCACGATGAGCCTCTGATCTACAGGGAATTTCGCTATACGGTGGAATACAAATCCATGTGGGAAAGCGAAAAGCATCAGTTGGATAAAAAGCATATTCGCTATTGTGCAGGACTGAAAGATGGTGATTGTCTGGCAGGTGTACTTCTGATTACGTCATCTTCTTCAAAAAAAGGGCTTGTATATGACGAAGAGCAGCTGATTGCTTCTGTTACGTCAGTGGCGTCTATTGCTATTAAAAATGCGAGAATGTATGAAAAAGCCTGCATTGAGGCACGGACGGATGAGATGACCGGACTGCTTAACCGGAAGTATTTTTATGAAGTATTGAATGACGAGTTTGAGAAAAATAAAGATTCTTCCCTGGCGCTGGCTATCATTAATGTAGATGATTTTAAGTTATATAATCAGTTATACGGCATCAAGGAAGGCGACATCTGTCTGCAGCAGATCGCTGCGATCATTCGCAGCAGTGTGGGGGACAGTGGACATATAGCCCGTTACGGTGGAAAAGAATTTGCAGTCCTGCTTCCAAAATATGATCTGTTTTCAGCTAAAAATCTGGTAGAATCGATCGCAAAGCAGATTTTTGTAATGAATAACCGACGGACAGATATGAAACTGAAGGCGGTGACTGTCAGTGCAGGAATCAGTGCGGCACCGTATGCAGCCAGAAATGTCAAGGAACTGATGGAGAATGTGGATCTGGCTGTCTACCATGTAAAGCACAGCGGAAAAAATGGAATTCAGGTGTTTGATACAATGTTTCGCAATAATAACGCGCAGGGGCATACCAGAGACCGTGCTCATATTTACCGCGAATATGAAACAACGATCTATGCACTGACAGCAGCTATCGATGCGAAGGATCATTATACGTTCAGTCATTCCAATAACGTGGTATATTATGCTACCGCTCTGGCAGCAGCACTTGGTATGAATGAAGATATGGTCGAGATCATCCGACAGGCGGCTTTGCTGCATGATGTGGGAAAAATCGGAATTCCGGAGTATGTACTGAATAAACCGGGGCGTCTGACAGATGAGGAATATGAGATCATCAAAGGACATGTGGAAGCATCGATTGACATTATCCGTCATCTTCCATCTCTGGATTATGTTATCCCGGCAGTCATCGGTCATCATGAAAGATATGATGGAAAAGGATATCCGAGGCGAATCGCAGGCGAGGATATTCCACTGACAGCGCGAATTTTATGCGTGGCAGATTCCTTTGATGCCATGACATCCAGACGCTGCTATAAGAAAGCATTCCCATTGGAGGTAGCGAGAGAAAAGCTCCTTTTGGACGCTGGAAAGCAGTTTGACCCAAATCTGGCTTATAAATTTGTAGAGTGCCTGGACAACGGCACGATCACTTTGGTAGAATCCGAAGAATTACAGTAAAAATCAAAAATAGAACTTCACATAAAAATATTGTGATCAGGAAGGAATGTAGCAAAAACCTTTCCATGATCGCAATATTTTTTTGCTTTCCAGATCTTTTTGATAATTTTTTCCGAAAAGGGGTTGACAATAAACGTTAGCAGTGTTAAACTTCGTATGCTGATGTTAGGAAAATCTAACAAAGTGTAGCTATAAGTAGTTGAAATTGTGAAGAACTAATAGAGTATAGTGTAATATATCTGGGATTATGGTATGGTAATAAGATATAGCTTTATATATTACATGGTTACAGTTTCTAACGATATATAGTTACACATATTTGTTGTTACATTTTACTAATGAAAAAGAAATGCAAATCTACTGACACGGGAGGGATATTATATGATGCCTTTAGCGATGGCGAAAAGTGGAGAAACAGTAGTGATCAGAAAAATTACCGGAAAAGATTCCATACGTCAGCATCTTGCTGAACTGGGACTGGTAGTGGACGAATCCGTAACAGTTGTCAGTGAACTGGGAGGAAATATTATCCTTCAGGTAAAGGACAGCCGGATTGCACTGGATCGAAGCATGGCAACCAGAATTATGGTTTAAGCATAGATGACAAGAAAGGAAGAGTTTTATGAAAACATTAAAAGACGCAAAGGTTGATGATGTAGTAGTTGTAAAACGTCTGCATGGTGAAGGCCCGATCAAACGTCGTATCATGGACATGGGAATCAC
>CAKREL010000089.1 GCA_934317205.1 uncultured Eubacterium sp. | reverse complement strand
GTGGAAAACGGTGTGCACTATATGGTAGATGTGGTGAACGGTCAAAAAACTGGATTTTTCCTGGATCAGAAATACAATCGTCTGGCAATTCAGAAGTTGTGCAGAGGGAAGCGGGTACTGGACTGCTTTACCCATATGGGAACGTTTGCATTGAATGCGGGAATTGCGGGAGCAAGTGAGGTAACCGGACTGGATATTTCAGAATTTGCAGTAGAGCAGGCAACCAAAAATGCAAAACGCAATGGTTTGAGTGAAACAGTAAAATTTCGTGCGGCAAACGTGTTGGATGAACTTCCGAAGCTGGCAGCAGCCGGAGAAAAGTATGATGTAGTGATTTTGGATCCGCCGGCATTCACAAAATCCCGTCAGGCAACCAAAAATGCGATTAAAGGCTATCGCGAGATTAATATGAAAGGGCTGAAGCTGATAAAAGATGGTGGATATCTGGCTACCTGCTCCTGTTCGCATTTTATGACACAGGAGCTGCTGGCAAAGACAATCCGTGAGGCAGCACGTTCCACTCATAAGAGGTTGCGTCAGGTAGAGTTTCGAACACAATCTGCGGATCATCCGATTTTATGGGCAGCAGATGAGTCTTATTATCTGAAATTCTTTATTTTTCAGGTTGTGGATGAAAAATAGGAGACTAAAAAATCCGCTGATTTAGCGGATTTTTTTGCATCAATGTCAGGTGTGAACAGTAAGTTGCGTATCTGTGTTTTAGAAAGTTTTAATGGTTTTTTCACAGAAATGATAAAGGAGTATGATAGAATAATATCAGATGTGAGATGACGCCCATCTATAGGTGGTGAGCAACAAGATTATATCAGTGCAGGGATTCCATCTCGCAGCAAGAATGCCGAGGGCATTCTTGAACATACGTGTGTTCAGGGTGAAACAGGGATAAGAAGGTAAGGAGAATTACTCAGAAATGGATGAAAAAGTAAAACGGGTAGATAAAACTTCAGATAGCCAAAAAACAGTAGATGAAGAAGTGAAAAAAGATACTGCAAAGAAAGAAAAGATGGCTGAAGCAGAATGCATGGAAGCAGATATGTCGGAACAACTGGAGGGAGAGAACCAGGCAGGTGCAGGAGAAACAGAAAGTTGTCTGCCTTTGGCAGCAGATCAGTTAGATCTGGCCAAGCAATATAAGCAGATGATGTTGATCTATGAAGCAGGAATCCGTCAACTGACCACAAAATTACAGATTTTGAATCGAGAGTTCGAGCAGAGTAATGACCGTAATCCAATTGAAAATATAAAGAGCCGCATCAAATCAGCGGAGAGTATTGCAAAAAAGATGGAACGAAAAGGGCTGCCAATGACATTGAGCTGCCTGACAAACAATATTTATGATATTGCAGGTATCCGTGTGATCTGTCCATTTATCACAGATGTGTATGAAGTGGCACGAATGCTGCTCAGTCAGACGGATGTGGAATTGGTGCAGGTGAAAGATTATATTCGCGAGCCAAAGGAGAATGGTTACCGTAGTTTGCACCTGATTGTAAAAATAAATGTGTTCTTTTCCGATGGTATGCGTCAGGTTCCGGTGGAAGTGCAGATGCGGACTATTGCTATGAATTTCTGGGCAAGTACTGAGCATCAGCTTCGTTATAAAAAAGATAAGGCAATCACACCAGAGATGCATGAACGGCTGAAAAAATGTGCAGATATCATGGCAGATGCAGATTATCAGATGCAGAAACTTGCAGAAGAGATTCATTTTTAGCGATTGTGGATAAAGACTTGCGGAAGGAATCTATTTCTGCTATGATGTGCGTCGGTACATAAAAATGAAGATGTGATTACGGTAAGGAATAGGAAAATGATAATCAGATTTTTGCTGTGATCAGGGTGAATTTGAGATAATTTTATGAGTGAAAAATATACAGATAGAAAAAATGTGAGTAAAAATCATACATTGCAAAAGCATAGAAATGATGATAAGAAGAAGGATAGCACAGCCTGCAAGGTTGCGAAAAAATGTGGCGGATGTCAGTATCAGGGTGTTTCTTACGAAAAACAATTAAGCGAGAAACAAAAAGCAGTCCGTCAGTTAATGCAGCCATTTTGTAAAACTGCTGAAATTATCGGAATGAAAGATCCATATCATTACCGAAACAAAGTGCATGCAGTGTTTGCGCGGAAAAAAGATGGTACGATTATTTCAGGCGTTTACGAGGAGGGCACACATCGTGTCGTTCCGGTGGAAGTCTGTCAGATTGAAGATGAAAAGGCAGATGCTATCATTAATGATATTCGAGGACTTTTGAAATCCTTCAAGATAAAAACCTATAATGAAGATACCGGCTACGGTCTGTTGCGCCATGTCTTGATACGGCGCGGATTTACTACCGGTGAGATCATGGTGGTTCTTGTGCTTGGCTCTCCGGTGATGCCTTCCAAAAATAATTTTGTCAAAGCTTTGCGGAAATTGCATCCGGAGATTACAACAGTAGTGTTAAATGTAAACGATAAGCGTACCAGTATGGTTCTCGGCGATCGTGAGACAACGCTTTACGGAAAGGGATACATTGAGGATGTGTTGTGTGGATTGACATTCCGTATTTCTTCAAAATCTTTTTATCAGATCAATCCGATCCAGACGGAGAAGTTATATGAAAAAGCAATGGAACTTGCAGGATTGACAGGAAAAGAACGTGTTATTGATGCATACTGTGGAATTGGAACAATTGGTATGGTGGCTGCAAAATCAGCGAAAGAAGTCATTGGTGTGGAGTTAAATCCGGATGCAGTGCGGGATGCAGTGAAAAATGCGAAACGTAACCAGATGAAAAATATCTGTTTTTATCAGGATGATGCCGGAAGATTTATGGAGAAGATGGCTGCAAAAGGTGAAAAAGCAGATGTCGTATTTATGGATCCGCCAAGAAGCGGAAGTACGGAGCAGTTTATGAAATCTGCTGTAACGCTGTCACCACAGAAAATCGTCTATATTTCCTGTGATCCACAGACGCAGGCACGCGATCTGAACTATTTGACAAAGCACGGATATAAAGCAACAGGTGCATATCCATATGATATGTTTCCTTTTACAAAACATGCAGAGAATATTGTATTGCTGGTGAAAAATCAGAAAACAAAACAGAAAAATACCAAACGATAATTGAAAAATGAGGGTATTCTTTCGCAGAAATGTTTGATACAATTAAATTTAGCGATATTGCTAAAAGAAAGATGAACGCACCAAGTCTCACATGCGTTTGACTTGAATGGAGAATGAGTTTGGCGAAAGAGAATTATAAGATAGGAAAAAATAAAAAACGGATATTTTATATCCTTATGCTTGCCATTTTATGCTGGTTTGTGATAGCAGAAATATGCGGGGCAAATGAGAGAGACAGCAGCAGGAATGCCAGAAATCTCATCTACCACGGCAATTTTACCTGGGAAAAACCAGATGGAACGACCGAGCAGATTAAGATACCGGGGACATATGATGTGGCAGAGAACGAAACGATGGTATTGACGACACAACTGCCCGAAGATTATGATGCGCAGACGTTAATGATCCGTTCTTCATTGCAGGATGTGCGCTTTTATGTGGATGGTCAGTTGCGAGTCGTATATGATACTTCGGATACCAGAATAGCCGGTAAAAATTCAGCCAGCCGGTATGTATTCTGTCCGACATCAGAGGATGATGCCGGAAAAGAAGTGCGCATTGAATTAAAGACACATACAGCAAAATATGCCGGAGTAGTAAACGAAGTGTTCTGTGGAGATAAGGCTGAAATATGGGAATATATATTTGATTCTTATGGTTTGGCGACGATTATTGCATTTTTTCTACTGTTTGCAGGAACCGTTACGGTTATCTTCAGTATTGCACTTGGTTTGGTATATCATGTAAAATTTGATATGGAGTATCTGGGATGGTGCATTATTATGGCAGCCGGCTGGATGCTTGGAGAATCAAAAATGAGACAGTTACTGGTGCCGAATGCATCAGTGCTTTCCACGTTGTGTTTTGTAATAATCATGTTATGTCCACTGCCGATCGTATACTATATTGACAGTATGCAGAATGGAAGACATCAGAAAGTATTTCGCTGGATGGAATACGTTTCTGTATTGAATTTTGTAGTCTGTTGTGTGTTGCATCTGACTGGTGTAGCAGATTTTATAGAGACAATGCCGGTAGCTCATGCGATTCTTGGAGTGACACTGATATTGGTAGTTGCAACTGTATGTTATGATCTGCATCACGGATATATCCACAAAAACCGTTATGTTGTGCCAGGACTGTTTGTGGCGCTTCTTTCAGTCGCAGTGGAATCTGTATCGTCATATTTTGTCATCTCTATTTATGGCATGTTTATGGGGATAGGTATGATCGTGCTGCTATTTGTAAATCTGATCAGAACCATCCGTAATGTGCAAAACATGGAAAATTCACGTCAGAGACAGGAAATGAAAAAGCGCAGAAAGCAGATGGAAACCATGTCTCTGCAGTTGATGCAGACGTTGTCAACGACGATAGAGGCGAAAGACGAGTATACCAGAGGCCATTCGCATCGTGTAGCAGAATATTCGGCTCTCATTGCAAAGGAACTTGGATGGAATCAGAAGGAAATTTCAAATCTGCGTAATGCAGTGCATTTACATGATATTGGAAGAATAGGAATTCCAGACATGATTTTAAATAAGCCGACGAAGCTGACAGAAGAAGAATATGCAGTAATCAAGGAGCATACAGTGATCGGTTCAGAGATATTAAAGAATATCACATTGATCCGTCATGTGCAGGAAGTAGCACGTTATCATCATGAGCATTATGATGGAAGTGGTTACCCGGATGGTCTGAAAGGGGAAGAAATTCCGTTACCAGCCAGAATTGCAGCTGTGGCAGACTGTTATGATGCTATGAAGTCAAGGAGAATATACCGTAATCCACTTGACATGGAGGCTATTTATAATGAAATTTCGAAAAATCGTGGGTTACAGTTCGATCCGGAAATTACAGACGTCTTTTTAAAGCTTCTGCGGGAAAATCGTCTGGTTATCGATGAAGAGCACATTGGTACGGACGTGGAATACAGTACACCGGATGTGGAAATTGAAATCGGTAAATTTATTTCAAATGTCATGACAACTATGAGAACCCAAGAGGACAGTGAGGGCTTTGACTTCCTTACAGGACTTCCTATGCGTAATCGTGGAGAAAAAATGGCAGCACAGTTTATGCAGCAGGACAATGGTTATCTGGTTTTCCTGGATATGGATAATCTGAAAAAAATAAATGATATCTATGGTCATAAAGCCGGTGACCGGGCATTGAAATTTTTGGGTTCTCTATTACTTGAATATGCACAGCATTCCGTTGTATGTCGTCTTGGTGGTGACGAATTTCTGATGTTTGTACCAGAAGTTTCGATGGAGGAGATTTCAGAAATTGTAAGTGGAATTATCGGAAAATTCCGGAATATGCGGGAAAAAGATGTAGAGATCCGATATGCTTCGATTTCTGCCGGAATCTGTGAAACGGCGAAAGGAGATTCTTTTGAAGAGTGCTATTCTAAAGCGGATAAGGCATTATATTATGTAAAACAGAATGGAAAGGATAATTTTTATTTTTATCATCAAATGGAAAATGAGTACCAGACTGATTACGGAGTGGGAAAGGACCTGGCACTGATTGCAAAAGCATTGCGGGAAAGTGGAAATTATTCTGGTGCGCTGGATTTGGATTATCGGGAATTTGCAAAGATTTACGAATACATGAACCATCTGGGAGAACGTTATAAATATCGTTGTTATCTGGTTATGGTTACGTTGGATACCATATCAGATTGTGTGATGTATATTGAAAATATTGAGCGTGCACTGGAAAGCATGGAGCAGGCTATCCGACAGAAAATCAGGAAAGTAGACGTGTGCACACGGTACAGTGCTATGCAATATCTGCTTATTTTGACAGAAACGGATGAAGAGCAGATTCCAAAAGTCATGGATCGTATTTTCATGCAGTATTATGCACAGAATGGTAAGAGTGATTTTATTCCAAAATATGAGTATATTTCGATGATGAAAGAAAAAGAGGAGCAGTGATCACTGCTCCTTATGCCATGTAGGAAATAAGGTTGCAAAAACCTTTGTTTTTTACTATAGTGTAAGTATTGATAGATAAGGTTGGTAGAAAAATGCAGATTTCAAGCAGATTTACGCTGGCAATTCATATTTTTGCCTGTGTGGATACATTCAAAGATGATTATAAAGTGACCAGTGATTTTATTGCAGGAAGTACGAATGTAAATCCTGTCATCATTCGAAAAATATTAGGACAGCTCAAGGCAGCAGGACTTATTGAGGTGGTGCGGGGAACCGGTGGAACTACGATTGCAAAGCCGTTATCAGAGATCACATTTCTGGATATTTATCGTGCAGTAGAGTGTGTGGAAGAAAATCAGCTCTTTCATTTCCATGAAAATCCGAATAAGGTCTGCCCGGTTGGAAGAAATATTCATCATGTGCTGGATGAAAAACTGGAGCGGGTGCAGAATGCGATGGAGCGGGAATTACAGTCCATTACGCTGGAGGATGTCAGGGAAGATTTAAAAAAATATCTGGCGCAGGAAAAGGAAAATAAAATCATAGGCAAATAACGAATGCGGGATTTCACAGTGGTGAGATCCCGCATTTTTGGACTAATGGTATTAGTTTTGCCAGAATTCTTTTGAAAGTATGATATAAAGATGATAAACTAGCGTTTAAGGAAAATGACACGAAGTAATCAGCATTACCGAAAGAAGGAATAAACATGACATTTGTACAGTTAAAATATATATTAACCATTGCAGAAACGAAATCACTGAATAAGGCAGCAGAGCAGTTATATGTATCACAGCCATCGCTGACGAATGCTTTAAAGGAATTGGAAAAAGAAATAGGAATCACTATTTTTTTCCGCACTGGACGTGGCGTGACATTGACCAATGATGGCGTAGAGTTTTTGACGTATGCCCGTGAGATTTACCGGGAGTATGAACAACTGATGCAGCGTTATGGAGAAGGTGGTTCTTATAAAAAGAAATTTGCGGTATCTACGCAGCATTATTCTTTTGCGGTAAAGGCATTTGTGGATATTGCAAAGAAACTTGATATGTCAAAATATGAACTGGCGATCCGGGAGACTAAGACGGCTGAAGTCATTCAGGAAGTTAGTACGATGAAAAGCGAGATTGGCGTGTTATATCTGAGTGAATTTAATCGGAAATCTATGGAAAAATTGTTTAAATCCGAAAATTTGGAATTTCACCCACTGATCACCTGCAAAGCGTATGTGTATTTGTGGAAAAATCATCCGCTGGCGAAGGAACCCTATCTGACACTGGAGCAATTGGAACACTACCCATGTTTGTCATTTGAACAGGGGGATGCCAGTTCTTTTTATCTGGCAGAAGAATTGTTTCCTACCAATGAATACAGTCAGATCATTCATGCGAACGACCGGGCAACAATGCTGAACCTGATGGTTGGACTGAATGGATATACGCTTTGTTCCGGCCTGATCTGTGAAGAGCTTAATGGCAGCGATTATCGGGCAGTAGCGTTTCAAAATGAAGGACAGACCGATGATACGCAGGAAGAAAATCAGATGGAGATTGGGTATGTCACCAGAAAAAATATGATTTTGAGTAAACTGGGCCAGGAATATGTGGCAGCTTTGCGGCTGTATCTGGCGCAGTAGGTTCAGCCACCAAAATAACCAGCTATAGAAAAAAACTATAGCCGGTTATTTTTTTTGTGTATTAGACAGTCCCTATTTGATGTGATAGTATCAATGACATGCAAAACCTATTAAATAACTATGAATAATAGGAAAAGAAAAACGGGAGGAAAAATAAATGACAGATGTTCTGATCATCGGAAGTGGACCTGCGGGAATGACCGCAGCAATTTATGCAAAACGAGCCAATATGGACGTGTTGATTGTTGAAAAAGAATATGAAGGAACCGGTCAGATGGCAGAGAGCAGCCGCATTGATAACTATCCCGGTTTTTATGGAAGCAACGGTTATGAATTAGGTGAAAAAATCCGGGAACATGTAGAAGCACTTGGAATAGCTTTTTTCGAAGGAGAAGCAGTTTCTTTTGAAAAAACAGCCACAGGGTACAAAACCACATTGAAGGGCGCAGAAATTTTGGAAAGCAAAACAGTAATCTATAGCGCTGGAGCCGCTCATCGGAAATTTACCGTTCCAGGAAGTGAAAAATTCGAACATAAAGGAATTTCTTACTGTGCATCTTGTGACGGAGCTTTTTACCGGGAAAAAGATGTAGCAGTGATCGGTGGAGGAAACAGTGCCTTGGATGATGCCTTACTACTTTCTGAAATCTGTAACAAAGTTTACCTGATTCACCGCAGAGCAGAGTTTCGAGGCGATGCATCCACACTTGCAAAACTGGAGCAGAAAGAAAATGTAGAAATCATTCGCAATGCGAAAGTGCAGGAAATTACAGGTGAAAAGAGAGTAGAAAGCCTGCTTTTAGATACTGGAAAAGTATTGGACATACAAGGTATTTTTGTAGCAATCGGCATGATTCCACAGACAGAAGCTGTCAAAGATATCGTGGCATTGGATGAGAATGGATATATTAAAGCCGGCGAAGATGGAATAACATCAGAAAAGGGATTCTTCGTAGCTGGCGATGTCAGAACAAAAGAACTCAGACAGATCATCACTGCAGCAGCAGATGGCGCAAATGCAGCAAATTCAGCAATACAATATATTATTAGAAGATAACTTACAATAATAACCCGCTTAATATAGAGCGAAAGCCGCAAATTAAGGATGAGATAGAAAGGATGCAACAGCATGGTAAATGAATTGACAAGAGAAAATTTTGAAAAAGTAATCAGAACACATAGTATTGTCGTTGTAGAATTCTATTCTGCAACCTGTAAGCACTGTAAGAAGCTGGAGGCGGGCATTACAGAACTTTCCGAGG
>CAKREL010000088.1 GCA_934317205.1 uncultured Eubacterium sp. | reverse complement strand
AGGTATTTTTTACTATGGGGGTAGCAAAAAACTTATAATGTATTGGGGGTTTTTACAGTTATTATAATAGCAAATGTGTGCACATAAGTGTTCACAATGATTTGAAAAAAATCAAAAAAAAACTATGCAATTTTTATATAACTAAAAGGTAATCATAGTGCATTGCTTGGCTATTGTGTGTCTTTCATAGAAAAATATGGTTTTTTTTGTGATTTTATTTTATACTGAGGTAAAGAATAAAGAACCGAGGTCAGTACAAATGAGACAAAAGATATATGTGGAATGTTATGAAGGACTGAGTGCACAGATGTTGACAGAAGCATTGCTGCAGTTGTTGCCAGAGCAGTCCAAAATAAAAGGAACAGTGAAAAAACTGTTGAATGTGAAATGTTCAGATGAGGCAAAGCAGGCAATGCTGAAAAACCTGCAGAACCGGATTGGGGACTTTTCTCTGCCCGCTGGTGCAGAAAAATTGTTTGCAAGAGCCTTTACAATCTGGTTGAATGCAAAGGCTTCTGTACAAAAAAAAGATATTGCTGATATGACTTTTTCCAGCAAAGATTTTGATGCTGTCATGGCTATGATGACGGTAGCTATATGTATGGATCAATTGCATGTTGAAGAACTGATTTGTTCAAAAATTTATGAAGGTTTCGGTCAGATTTATACAGAACGGGGTATTATGCCGGTGCCGCTTCCGGAGACATTATATACTTTGATGAATGCAGGAATATCGTTGCAGCTGATGGAACGGGAAGGCGCATGGGTGACACCCGATGGAGCGGCTATCCTTGCAGCAAGCCGAACAACAGATCATTTGCCAAAATCCTACCATATCATAAAACAGGGAGTTGGAAATGGAACAGCTTCAGACGGAGAGGCAGCCAGACTGCGTGTCATGCTTCTGGATACAGATGAGGATACGTTGGCAGCGGAAGAGAAGGAGGTACATCATCTTCAGAAAAACGATTCAGAAAAGCAGTCAGATGCAGAAAAATATGCAGAAAATCCAGGACAATTGGAGAAACAACAATCGGAGAGTTCAGAAGATACAATATGCAAACTAGAATGTAATCTGGATGATTGCAATGGAGAAGTACTTGGTTATACAATGGAGCGTTTGATGAAGGAAGGAGCTCTGGATGTGTGCTACCTGCCGATTTACATGAAAAAAAACCGTCCGGCTTATATGCTGACAGTACTATGCTCTCCATCAGACCAGGATAAAATGGAACAGATTATTTTTGATGAGACAACGACGATTGGAATCCGCAGACAGTATATGGAACGCACAGTTTTGCCACGGATGACAGAAAAGAAAAAGAGTTCTTTTGGGACAGTAGCTGTAAAACGAATGATACGGGAAGCAGGAGAGACACTGACATTAGAATATGAGACGGTGGCTGCTATTGCACGAAAAACAGGACTTCCATTTCGAAAAGTATATCATTGCATAGAACTGGAACTTTTTGGAAAGAATAAAAAAGGAGAAGAAACGATATGATTTATATAATGCTGATTGGCGCAATCTGTCTGGCAGAAATTGTGATTCGCAGTCATATTAATAAAAACTTTACACCTATGGAAAGAAAATCGATTGGAAGAGGTTATATCATTCTGCGAAAGTATCATAATGCCGGAATGGCAAATGATACACTGGAAAAGCGTCCGGCGTTAGTAAAAGGCATCGGCATTGGTGTAGTGAGTCTGCTTGTAGTGGCATTTCTGATGGCGATGACGTTAAAAGGAAAAAAGGCTTTGAAGGCAGGACTTGCATTGATCCTTGGCGGTGGACTGGCAAATCTTCTGGAGCGGTTTTTACATGGGTATGTGACTGATTATATACAATTCCAGATTCCAATTCCGTTTCTTCGTAAATTTATTTATAATATTGCGGATCTGTGTATTTTCATCGGGACAGCAGTGCTGTTTTTTAGAGAATTGTTACATACAGATTGAACGCAGAATAAGCATTCCTCTGCTTTACTATAAATTCTGAGCCGGTCATTAATCGACCGGCTCAGCTGCAATTCCATTCTGACGCAGAAAGATTAAAACAAGGCGATCCCATTCCTGCTCCAGTGATTTATCCAGTGAAAACAGGCGGTAGGAAATACCTGTAGTACAGATCAGCACGTCATTTTTGTAAGTAAAGTGCAGATACATGCCACTGATATCCTCTGTGGAAAAAGCTGTTCCGGAGCTGGAAATGGTTTTTTTCTGATTTTCAGGTGACAGTAAAAATATAAATTTGAAAAATAAAGGTTTTTTCCTGCCCTGCATTAATTTCAGACAGTTAGGACGCAGCAGAGAAAAGGGAAGGTAGGACAGTTCTTCTAAGTGCAGGGCTTCAAGCTCTTCCGGTTCGTAGTAATCCGGATGAAAGCTGCCGTCGATATGGTAAGAGGCTGCCTGTGTGATCACTGCTTCCTGGAGGAGAAAATGGTCACACATACCATCCTTTAAAAGTTTGTTGATAAAAGTACCGATTTCAGTTATTTTCAGTGCAATCATGCAGAATCTCCTGTTCACAAAAATGTATGATTGTGTTATGATATTTATTCAAATTTGGTTATATGATGTAAGGTTGAACCATTCGAGAATTGCGAAATGTGTAGTAATAGAGCAATCCGGGTAGATCAGTGAATGGCAAAATCTGATTTTGACATTCATATCATATTATAAAAGTGAAAATGAAAAAAAGCAATGAAAATCTATGATAGAAAGAACGGGGAATTTTGAGTGAAAAAAAGAAAGAAAAATCATGTTGGAAAGTGGTTTCTGGTTCTGATAGCCGGATGCATGCTGATTGGATTGACAGGTTGTAGTTCGTTGCACGGAGATGTGGCAGACCGGATGGAAAATATAGTCACAGGAAATCATCCATTGGAAGTGAAATCTGTTTCACAGGACAAATATGCGTATAATACGCTGGATGATGCAACAAAAGTTGTCTATGATGAGATTTTGTATACAATCATCCATCGGAAAGAAGAAGTGCAGCTTGCGACTACTGATATTAATCAGATGGAACTTGCTTATCTGGCAGTGCGTTATGATTATTGCAATTTGTTCTGGTTGGAGCAGTTTTCCTATGTGACCTATAATCGGGATAATGAGATTACAGCAATCGTACTCACGCCGAAATATAGCATGACAAAGGAAGAGCAAAAGAAGACTCAGAAGAAGATCGATGAGGAAGCGGATCGTATGCTAGCCGATGCACCAACGGACGGGAGCGATTATGACAAGGCACTGTATGTATTTGATACGCTGATCAACGAAGTGGATTATGTGGAAGATTCCGAGGACAATCAGAATATCATCAGTGTATTTTTGAATCATGAGACAATTTGCCAGGGATATGCATATGCGACACAGTATCTGTTGGAAAAACTGGGGATTTCCTGCACAACAATAATTGGAAACGTTACAGATGGACCACATGCATGGAATCTTGTGAAATTGGATGGAGCATACTATTATATTGATACGACCTGGGGGAATTCCCAGTATTTTTCCCGACAGTCAGAGCAGGCTGAAGTGGTAGTTTCTAAATATGTGGATTACAACTATTTTGGAGCTACGACTGCCGATATTATGCAGTCACATACACCAGACAGTCGAATCGCATTGCCGGAATGTACAAGTACAGCAGATAATTATTATGTACATGAAGGGCGCTACATTACAGAATGGAATCAGGATGCAATCGGAGAAATCTTCCGACAGGCATATGAAAAAGGAGAAGATATGGTGCAGGTGAAATTCGCCAGTGTTGATCTGTATGAACAGGCTATGCAGCATTTTGTAGAGGAATACGGTATTGCTGCATACTGTCAGGGACTGAGTCGTTTCCATTATATGGAAGATATTGAAGGATGCGTATTATTTATTGCGTTTGACTGATGATTCAGAAGTGGAAAATCATGTCGAATTAAGATAAAGGAAGTGTAGGATATCATGGGAAAAAAACTCAATTTGTCACATAATCTGATGGGATGCAGACTGGACAACTGGATCAAACTGAAAAGGAGCAATCCGATCACAGAAGAAAATAAAGGACAGGTAAGACTGATCACGGCGGTTTCTTCTGTTCTTGCGATTCCGGCTTTCCTGGAATGGCTGGTTTACTATATGCCAATCAAACGTACAGAAATTAAAAAAGATCCGGTTTATATTGTCGGTTACTGGCGATCCGGAACTACATTTTTACAAAATCTGCTGACGCGTGATCCACAGTTCGGATGGTTTGATCCGGTACGGACTGTGACATTTAGTAACTGTATTTTTATGAAAGGGATTATGGCGAAGGCTCAGAAAAAGCTGCTGCAGGGGGCACGCCCGATGGATAATCTGGAATATACGCTGGATCTGCCGATGGAGGAAGTATTTGCTCAGGCTACGATTTCCACACAGGCCATCAGCCATATGCTTGTATTCCCGGATGGAGGAAAGGGTGTCAAATACATTGAGACAGCTTTTATCGATGAGCAGGATGAAAAGCGGCAGCAGGAGTGGCGCAAAGCGTATGATTACATTTTAAAAAAAGTGACATATCTGTACGGAGGCAAACAGCTGCTCTTGAAGAGCCCGGAAAATACATGTAGGATTGGTGCACTGAAAAAATGTTATCCGGGTGCAAAATTTATCAATATATATAGGAATCCGTATACTGTTGTCATGTCTACGATCAATATGTTTACCAAAGAGATGGGGCTTTTCTGCCTGAATGAACCGGCACCTTATGAGGTGATCGAGGATGTGACGATTAATCTGTTTGAAAGAATCTATAAGAAAGCATTTCGGGAATTGGATGCCATGCCGCCGGAAGATCATATCGATATCAAATACGAGGACTTTTGCAAAGATCCAAAAAACTATGTGAAGCACATTTACGATCACCTTGGAATTGATGGTTTTGAGGAAGCAAAACCATATTTTGATGCATATCTGGAGAGTCAGAAAAACTATAAAAAGAATAAATTTGAATTAACACCAAGGTTACGGGATAAAATTAATTCCAAACTCGGATTTTATTTTGAACATTATGGTTATGAAATGCAAAAATAATACGCTTTTTGGTGCAAAATACTGGTAAGTGGTGTATACTCAGTATGTAAAAGTGTTCAGGAAAGGAGAATTTCATTATGGAAAAATTTAGTGACAGCATGAAAAAAATCTTATTGGCAGGTATAGGTGCAGCAGCTACAACTGCAGAGAAATCCAAAGAAATTCTGGACGATCTGGTAAAAAAAGGTGAACTGACAGTAGAACAGGGAAAAGTTCTGAATGAAGAACTCAAACACAATGTAAAGCAGACTTTCCAAAAAGATGAGGAGAAAGATCCTCAGGATGTATTAAAAGGAATGACTCCGGAGCAGATTGCAGCATTAAAAGATGCCATTGCACAGATGGAGACCGAGGAAGCACAGCCAGAAGCGGAAGCAGAAGAAACAAAAACTGCAGAGTAAATAATAAAAAGCTCTTTGGAGCGATTGATTGAAATGGAATTTTATGAGTGAGAAAGAATCAAATGGAACCCGTTTACGGGAAATAATTTCAGTCATACACAAACACCAGATTGCAAGGGGTGTTACACCGGAAAAATTACGTCTGATCCTGGAAGATCTTGGCCCGACTTATATTAAGCTGGGTCAGATTATGTCCATGCGGTCAGACATTTTTCCGAAAAAAATCTGTGATGAGTTTATGCGTTTGCGCTCAGAAGTGACACCGATGCCTTTTGAGGAAGTGCGTGAGGTCATTGAGCATTCCTATGGCACTAAGCTGGAGGATGTATTTACAGAATTTGAGAAGACACCAATTGGCTCTGCATCCATAGCTCAGGTGCATAAAGCAAAGCTGAAAAGCGGAGAGACGGTAGTGGTAAAAGTGCAGCGTCAGGGGATTTATGAGACAATGTCCCGTGATATTGCGTTTTTACATCGTGCTGTAAAGCTGATGCCGCCGATTAATATGGCGGGCCTTATAGATATGAATGAGGTGCTGGATGAAATGTGGGTGGTGGCCCAGGAAGAAATGAATTTTCTGGCAGAAGCAGCCAACATGGAAGAGTTTGCAAGACTGAACAAAGATGTGGCATTTGTGACCAGCCCAATGCTGTATCGGGAATATACAACCACGCAGGTACTTGTCATGGAATACATTGATGGAATCGGTGTGGATGAAAAAGAAAAATTGTTGGAAGCCGGTTATGATCTGGATGAAATTGGAACTAAGATGGCGGATAACTATGTGAAGCAGATTATGGAAGATGGATTTTTTCATGCAGATCCGCATCCGGGAAACATGCGTATTCGGGATGGCAAGATTGTATGGATAGACATGGGAATGATGGGACGATTTTCCCAGCGTGATCAGGCGCTTCTTACAAAGGTTATCAAAGGAGTAGCTACCCATGATGTCAGTCTGATCGTGGAAGCAGTGTTATCTCTTGGTGATTTTCACAATAAGCCGGATCAGAAACTCCTTTATTCAGATATCGGTGACTGGCTGGCAAAATATGGTTCTGCAAATTTCGGCGGGCTGAATATGGGAACGCTGATGCAGGATCTGATTGATATTATGAAAGAAAACAGGGTATCGATGCCCCACAGTCTGACGATGCTGGTGCGTGGCCTGACGACGATTGAAGGTGTGATCGCGGAAATTGCACCGGATATCAATGTGGTGCAGGTGGCAACACTACGCATGTCAGAAAATAAATTTTCAGCTTCTAATCTGAAGGAAGAACTTCATCTGAGCGGGAAAGAGCTCTGGCAGGCATTGCAGAAGGGAATCAAGATACCATCATATATTTCAGATTTATTGCGCAGCTATATGCAGGGGCAAACCAGTATCAATCTGGATCTGCATGCGACGGAGGATCTGACAGTGATGCTGAATGCATTAGTTCGGCGCCTAGTCATGGGGTTTTTGATCATGGCTTTGCTGATCAGTTCCAGTATTATCTGTACGACTGATATGAAACCGAAATTGCTTGGTATTCCTGCACTGGGAGCCATCGGCTATTTTCTGGCTATTATATTTACTGCGTCTGTGTTTATCAGCCATTTTCGGTCAAAAAAGAAAAAAAGATAGAGAAAGAGATTTATAAGTTATGGAAACAAAAGTAAAACAACCGGTAAAATCAAATATATCAAAAATGGCAATTGTTGGAGTCTTGTCCGCAATAGCATATATTTTGATGTTTATGGAATTCAGTGTTCCGCTGATGCCGGTATTTATTAAAATGGATCTGTCAGATTTCCCTGCACTGATCGGTAGTCTGGCAGTCGGCCCGGTAGGAGGTGTCATCATTGCACTGATCAAAAATCTGCTGCATCTTACCGTGACATCCACCGGCGGTGTCGGAGAGCTTTCAAATTTTATCCTGAATGCAGTGTTTGTCCTGCCTGCAGGTTTTTTATACAAACGGAAAAAGAGTAAAAAGAGTGCATGTGGAGGCGCCATTCTGGGTGCCATTCTGATGGCATTGTTCAGTGTAGTATCCAATTATTTCGTTGTTTATCCGGTGTATTATAATTTTATGCCGGAAGATACAATCCTGGCAGCATATCAGGCAATTTTTCCAGGGGTAAAAAGTATTCTGCAGAGTCTGATCGTATTTAATATGCCATTTACGTTTGTCAAGGCGATGATCAGCGTTGTTATTACATTCCTGGTATATCATCATCTTGTGCCGATTTTGACAATGAACAAACGAAGCGAATAGAAAAAATGGAGAAGGAAGAGGAGAAAAGAAATGAGTGATTACAGATTAGACACCAAATGTGTACAGGGAGGCTATCATCCGGGAAATGGAGAGCCGAGACAGATCCCAATCGTCCAGTCCACAACGTTCCGTTATGAGACAAGTGAGGCTATGGGCAGATTATTTGATCTGGAAGATTCCGGATATTTTTACACCCGTCTGCAAAATCCGACGAACGATATGGTGGCAGCAAAAATTGCTGAGATGGAAGGAGGTACAGCGGCTATGCTGACATCTTCCGGTCAGGCAGCAAACTTCTTTGCCTTATTTAATGTATGCGAATGCGGAAGTCATATCGTGGCTTCTTCTGCCATTTATGGTGGAACATTTAACCTGATTGAAGTAACAATGAAAAAAATGGGAATTACTGCAACTTTTGTGGCACCTGACTGTACAGAAGAGGAATTGAATGCAGCATTCCAGGAAAATACAAGGGCAGTATTTGGTGAGACTATTGCAAATCCGGCACTGACAGTTCTGGATATCGAAAAATTTGCAAAGGCAGCGCATGCACATGGCGTACCGCTGATCGTGGACAATACATTCCCGACACCGGTAAACTGCCGCCCATTTGAGTGGGGCGCAGATATTGTAACTCATTCCACCACAAAATACATGGATGGTCACGGAGCAGCTGTTGGAGGAGCAATTGTTGATTCCGGAAATTTTGATTGGATGGCGCATGCGGATAAATTTCCGGGACTTTGCACACCGGATGATTCTTATCATGGAATTACCTATGCAGAAAAATTTGGTCAGGGTGGCGCATTTATCACAAAATGTACGGCACAGTTAATGCGTGATCTTGGAAGCATTCAGTCCCCACAGCATGCATTTTATCTGAACCTCGGTCTGGAATCTCTGCATGTTCGTATGCCGCGTCATGTAGAAAATGGACAGGCTGTAGCAGAATTTCTGACAAATCATCCAAAGGTAGTTAAAGTAACTTACAGTGGACTTCCTGGGGATAAATATTATGATCTTGCACAGAAATACTTGCCAAAAGGTGGTTGTGGTGTTGTTTCTTTCGAATTGGAAGGCGGTCGTGCAGCAGCAGAGATTTTTATGAAGCATTTGAAACTTGCAGCTATTGAGACACATGTGGCAGATGCAAGAACCTGCTGCCTGAATCCGGCTACATCCACACACCGTCAGATGACAGACGAACAGTTAGAGGCAGCTGGCATTCCAGCCGGACTGGTACGTATGTCTTGTGGCCTGGAAGACAAAGAAGATTTGATCGAGGATCTGGCACAGGCACTGGAGGCAATTTAATTTTTGCTTAGGGTAGTTTAAAAAGAAGCTGGAAGAAAACTTCAATGCCGGCACGAATGATTTTCTATCTGCGCTGCGCCGCCTATCTCCGACCGCTTCCGCGAACTCACCAACAGCAA
>CAKREL010000087.1 GCA_934317205.1 uncultured Eubacterium sp. | reverse complement strand
CAGTTTGCTCCTACTACAGCTTTTACCATAATTACAGATTCCTCCTTCGGCATTATAAAAGACAGGTGTAAAACCTGCCTTTTTTATTTTCCGTTTTACTTTATGATTATACACGATAATATACAAGATGTAAAATCTTTTTTCTAATATATATCGTCGATTCATAAGTAACTCTAATAAGTTTTTACTATTATATATAAGTTATAACACTCCGTAAACATTTCATCTGCCTTCCAGATAAAAAACGGACATTTAAAATCTTACTTTAAAAAATCGTCTGCATTAATTTTGTCCAGATAAAAAAATGTCATCGTAGCTTTCGCAATCTCACGGTCATTCTCATCAGTGATCATCACATCATACACACACATTTTTTTACCGACCTTGATCTCACGGGATTCACCGATCAGCTTTTTGCAGTTCATAGCCGGACGCAGGTAGTTAATATTGCCAGATACAGTTGTCACATATCTGCCGCGGCTTGTAGCCGCTGCACCACCAACGGTATCCACTAATGTAAAAAGTACACCACCGTGCGTGGAACCGATTGGATTTGCATGGCGTTCATCCAGCACGATCTCCGCCTTCGCATATCCTTCCCGGAGCTCTACCGTCTGAATACCGGCATGCTTAATGAATCCCATGTTTCTGGCTGCTTTTAATTTTTCTAAATCCATTTTATGCCTCCACGTCGATTGCTTTTGTCGCTGTCACAGCCAGTGCTCCCGGTCCAATGTGACATGCAATACTTAAAGATAACGGATTCAGCACAATCTCATGATTCGGAAATGCAGCTTGTACTTCCTTTTTGAACTCTTCAGCGGCTTCCAGATCATGAGTATAAGCCATAGAAATGTGTACACCTGTGCCATCTGCGGAACCAAAACGACGCTCACAGTCATCTTTAATCTGCTTGATCATAATATTTTTCGCCTGTTTTACCGTTCTTGCTTTTGCAAAAGCATCGAGCTTTTCACCTTGGATCTGCAGAACCGGTTTCAGTTTCAGCAAAGTACCAAGAGCTGCTGCTGCCGGAGTGATACGGCCGCCTTTTTTCAGATAATATAACGTATCCAGCATAATATAAATACTGGATTCCATTTTATTCTCCATCAGTTTATCATAAATCTCCTGACCGGATTTGCCTGCCGCTGCAAGCTCCATGGCATCCAGTACAGACTGACGCTGTGTCACAGAAATACGCTGATTATCTACCACAAAGACTTTTCCATCATAATCCTGAGCCAGCATAGACGCTGTCGCACAAGTACTGGAAAGTCCGCTGGACATCGGAATATGCACAATCTCATCGTACTCTTTCAGAAGTTCATCCCAAAGTTCTGTAAAATTTGTCAGAATCGGTGTAGATGTATGAATATCAGCACCTTCTGTCAGTCTCTCATAAAACTGTTCCTGGGTCAGATCAATGTCCTCCAGAAGCATTTCTTCATTAATATAAAACGGCATCGGCATGACGCGGATTCCAAGTTCTTTTGCCTGTGCCTGAGTAATTCCACTGTTACTGTCTGTCACAATCGCTACTTTACTCAAATTTTCATTCCTCCGTTTTTTCTCTCTATATTCTCATACATAATTTTCATTAGCACTAGGAATAGTACCATACCACAAGTAAAAAAACAACCATCCGCCCAAAAGAATCTTTTCACTTTCCTTTTTCAATAGTGTCATTTACACACAAAAAGAGTTCTGACCGACTCAAAAATTTAAAAGCCCAATCAAAACTCTTTTGAAAGCGTTTTATCATCTGATCTTACTGAAATAATTCATCTCCGCTTTTAAAACCGAAAGCCGGATGATAATCAAATTTTACAGCTCCTACCGGAATTTCCGCTCCAACTGCCTTTTTGATCCGTGCAATTCCTTCATTACCAAAGCCTGCACATAACTCAATAGCGCCACATCCGTTTGCAACCAGTTCCTTTGCCGCTGCCTCTGCCTGCTCGTAAGTAGAGCATCCTACGACATGTAACGTAAGTGTCTCGGACGGAATCACTGCTTTCTGCTCCTGCGGGTTCTGTCCTGGTGCCACATAAATAAAAGCTGCATTAATCATGATATTATCCTCCTCATGCTTCTATTGAACTGTTCCACATCTTCTGCAAAAATATTCTGCATTTTCGGAACAGTTTTATTTTAATACTACTGAAAAAACTTGTAAAGTCCGTCACCGCCTGTATTTTGCACTTTTTTGTCCGAGTGAAAGCACCCTTGTTCCTGCTTCACACATTTTTATCGCCGATACGAATCCTCCTGCTTCTGCGCCTTCTGGCAGATTTCCTCCAGATTCAACCCATACCGGGAAGCAATGTCTCTGGCATAACTCAGTCCATCCGGAATTGTTCTGCTGATGCGGTAGCTTCGCACACCGCCCTCTTTATTTTCCATCTGTGCCACCAGATTATCAATCTTGCTGCGGTTTCCAGGATAATTATTATACTCTGCGATCTTCATCGGCAGATCATGAATGTGCGTTACAAACAGACCACAACAGCCGATCACGCCGATTCCTGTCAGCACTTCCGAAGCGATATAACCTGCCTCCAGGCCACTGGTACTAGAAAAAGACTCGTCCATCAAAAGCATGTCCGTGTCAGAGAGCTGCCCTAAAATCTCACTCAGGCGGGCACACTCACTTTCCAGACGACCCTTTCCGAAATTATTTTCATCTGAAACCGGAAAATGTGTAAAAATCCCGGTCATCGGACTCATTTTTGCCTGATGCGCAGGCACAAACAAGCCAAGCTGACATAACGCCTGCGCCATTCCGACCGAATAGGCAAAAATTGATTTTCCACCGTGGTTCGGTCCTGTCACAATATAAAAACGCCCGTTTTCATCCAGCACAAACTCATTGGAAACCACCGTTTTCTCCACACCACGCATCGCAAGCATCGGATTGTAGACCTGTTTTAACTCACAAACCTTGGCCTCCACCGAACAAATCTGTGGCCGGCACATATCAAATCCATGAGCCCGCATATCCAGAATAAACTTCACGCCAGCGGTCAGAAACCGAATATCATCCAGCAATGCCACAAACATCGCTGTGTTTTCCTTATAATAATTCTGAATGATCGGTTCAAACGCCCGCAACGACTTTTCAAAAATAGTCTGAAGCGCACTTCCCATGGAATAATTCAGTGACTTCTGTTCCTCTCCATGCAGACCTTTCTGCAGCGGGTACAACGGAGTCATCATGACCTGACGGTCATTCAGCCGGTGTTTCATCAGTTTATTGATGATGCTTCCCGACGAAAACTCTTTTTCATTAACAGAAATAATTCCTGCTTCCTTTGGACGCAGATTTTCATCCAGATTAACCCCAATCGTTACACTCTTCAGATAGCCAAAGTTTTTTCCTGTAGATGCCATTTCCCGCTTCAGGTTTTGATACTCTTCACTATGGGACACCTCATAAATCTGCGCGCGGAACCGTTTCATGCCCTCCGATACAATATCAGACGCCGGATTTTTCTCCAATTCGTTAAAAACATCGGCAAACATATCCACCAGTTCCTCATACATTTCCAGATAACGCACCGCACTCAGCGCTGAATCCACAGAAAAATCACTGCCAAGCACCCGGCGCAGATCATTTACATTCTGAATTTCCGAGACAGACTGGCAAAATACCTCATACAGCTTTGGATGTTCCACCAGATCTTCCACAATGGCCTGGCGATATTCCAGTACCTGGGGATCCGTGGAAAAAAACTTTTCCAAGGTCAGATCCGAGTAGCCGCGATACCGGTCATTCTGCAATACGACCATATCATCAATCTGTAACGTCCGGATAAAATCAAACGATTTCATCTTCCCTTCTTTCGCCGGATCATACTTCGGTGGATATAAAAAACGAAAACCTGCCATTTCTTCTCTTTCCTCCCAATTCTCCTATAACTGATGCCTTTTTTTAGCTCTGGAATGCATCACCAACACCACGATCATACTCAGCACCAGTGCTCCACTGCTGTCGATCAATACATCCGTAAACCTGCCGGCTCTTCCCGGCACAAACAGCTGATGAAACTCATCCGTACACGCATAACCGAATGTCAGCACAAACGATGCGATATTTCTCCATTTCCCCCGGATTCCAGACACCCAGAATGCCGTCAGAAACGATGTACACAAAATGATATATTCCGTCACATGCGCTCCTTTTCGCACCAGTGTAGAAATTACACCCAATAAATCTGTATCCGATAATTTCGAAAACAATCCAAGCTTTGCCCGTGCATTTAAAAATAGCTGCACAAAAAAGTTACTTAAATTTGATGACTCTTCCGCTTGCTGACTGGAAAAGCAGAAAATCATGACTGCTACAGCAAGCGGGAAAAGCCAGATGAAATATTTTTTATTAAAGTGGTTCTTCAATGATATTTTCCTTTCAATATATTTCAATATAAATTATAGCATGCCTACTACCAAATATGTAATATTTTTTAGATGTTCACACTCCATAAAAATAATTATATTTTCAGTTTTACTCTATCCTACATACAGACATTTTCGCTCTGTCTTTTCAAACATTTCAATGACTGCTTTTTTCATATCCATCTCTTCTGGATTTTCACGATAATAAATGTGTGTCAGAATCTGTAAATATGGATCTAACGATTTATCCTGGCAATAAATCCATTCTTTTATCATATATAAGAAATCTTCTTCATCTTCACTATTCCAAAGGGCCGTCAATATCTGCTGTAAACTACAAAATAATGAATAAAATACCACATCTCGTGCAGCAGTATGTTTCTGTTCTCTATTTCTGGAAAAGACATCCAGAATTTGTTTTCCCAGCTTATTTAACGCATCCAGATCTTTTTCCCGCGCAGGATCTTTTGCACAAAAGTTTCCCAATAATATTGTCTCCAACAGTAAAGAGCAAAAATTTTTACTCGTTAAAAATGAATATTCCTGATGGCATACACTGATTTTTACACATTCCTCCTGTTCTACAACCGGTTTGATTACACGTTCCAGGCCATTTTCTTCCAAGCAAATCGAACCATTTTCTCTTAGATACAATTCATGTAAAAAACATTGTTTTTGAGCTCTGACCATTCCTTTTGCCAACTGCTGCAGCATTGTAACATCATCCAGATTCTCTAATTCATCTGATATGGGAGTTTTTTTCACCTCAAAGAAAATAGTCCGATTACTCTGCATAACCAGATCACACTCAGAAGCATTTAGATTTTTTCTTTTTAAAGCAGGATACTTTCCGCTAAAATAATCATATCCCTTTTTCTTCAACTCTTCTTTTAACATTTTTTCTACATATATCCCCTGCTTTTTATCAAGAGATCCATCGCTTGTTTTTATAATTTCATATATCACATTATAAAATCCAAATCCACATATATGATAATCAATATATACATACCGCTCCATTGGAAATCGTATCAAAGGCCATTTATAATGATTACATGCAGCATCAATATCTGTAAATTCAGCATTCACCTGGATTGACGGTATTGAAATATCATTCAGAATCATATCGATTTTATAATTTGCCACATCAAGCTGCTTCTTCATCCTGTTTCTATCTATCACCCCAATAAAGCAGGGCTGATCCATAAGATAACAGGCAACTTTTTTATAATCACTATAGGAATATTTTTTATCACACAGATAAAACAATGGCTGAATCATATGATCTAACGAAGATAAAATATAATCTTTGCTATATTGTTTCGGAATACAAAATTTATCCACAACAATCTGATTAAACAGTTCCAATGGATACTTTTCAACAGTATCCATTGCATATTCCATTCCCGATTCTCCTTCAACGTCCCAAATAATATACCATGCCTGTGCCAAATCAATAATTTCTCTGCACTGGCCATCCTTCTTATCATAATTTTTATCATTTATATTCAAATGCTTAATTGCCAATGAAATCAGCAGCTGGACAGGTACACTTTGTCTATTATCAATCGATCTCGATATCATGTATCTGTCGAGGTCTGGAACATATTTATCACCAAAATAGTTTTTACACAAATACATAAGAACCGCCAGTCCACCGGCCAACTTCACCTTTTTTTCAATCAATTCAAATACTTCATGATGGATTTTTTCACAGTCAAACGTTCCATATACAATACTCGGTTCTATTCCATATCCCTGAAGTATATGAATTGCATTTACAATTCCATCACTATAATCATTTGTGATAAAGTCATGTTTTCTAGCTCCTAATAATTTTACACCTGATTTTGCAATGCATTCAATCACATCACGTTTTGCTTCAAAAAATAAACCGTTTCCGAGATTCGCATGGATTGTCGCACATAAAATTCTCTTTTTGCTATAATCCTCACCAGTAGCCTGTTCCATAAAATAATACTGTCTTGCCATACGGCAAAAAATATGACTGCCTACTATTTGTCCATTTTCTTCCATCTGAAACAGCTTTATCTGAGATATATGTCCACAGGTAATGTCTCTTTCATATGTATATTTTGCTAATTCCAAAATTTCTGTCATTATTTTTTTACACTCTTCATTACTTGTAATATGCTGTGATTGACAGCAATAATTGTCGAATAGCTGTGCCTCTGATAAGTCAATATCCTCAAACACGTCTGTACATAACTTCCATATATCTGGATTTTCAATATATTTCATTGTTGTTTTCTCCCAACTCATAATTGTCCTTGACAGAGCTTCCTAAATTATCTAAACTCATTTTCATGACAATAGACCTTTCCCCTTTGCTCTCATCCAAAAATATACTCATAAGAAAGTAACTCACGAGTTACTTTCTTATGAGTATAATATAAGGCACGAAATTTATAAAATCAAATTTCTGTTTTCTTCCACAAAAACAAGAGTCCGAAGGCTCTTATTCCTATCTAATATTGAAGCAGTATTTATTCGTCAAATACCGAAAAATCCAAATCACAACAAATTCTTTCTATCGGAGTCCCGTTTTTCTTTACAAAATCCCGTATATCATTCCAATATGACCAGCCAAACTCAGAATCCTGGCACAATTTACAGCTCGGAATTCCATCTACCATTTCAATCTCTGATGTAATTCTTCTTCGTTCCAACATTTCAACATTCTGCAGCATATTTTCCGGCTTTAATCCTGTGGCTCTTTCAACTTCATGAATCGGCACAATACAATGACAGTAGTCATAATATGATCTCATTACCATTATCCCAAGCAATCGTCTGGTTTCCATCGGCAGATCCTGTAGTTTTTGCAAATTCCTATTCAAGGCAGCTGTAATTTCAGAATTTTCTGCATCTGATAATCGCCAATTCAAAATCCGGGATATTCTTCTACAATTACAACAAGGCGTATATTCTAAAGACATACCATAATCCGTCACCGAATTCATCATTTGTCCTATAATGCCTGAATATTTTACTTCATGGTTTCTTTTTATCTCTCGCAATTTTTCAACTGTATAGATCTGAACATCGTCTGTCACCACATGGTGATGGTGGCACATCAACATCAAATTGCTAAAAGACCTTCTGTCTTCGTTTGTCATATCGAGATTAAATCGTTCTCCACCAGGCATGGCTGCTTCAATATGGCATACTTCACCAACGAATTTGCCATTTTCATCTACTAATACACTATGGCATCCGGGATAAGCACACTCATTCCCTGATTTTATATATAATTCACGCAGTACTTCCTGCTTCGGTGCTAAACGCTTTACTTCCTCATCTGTTCTTTCTCGGCTCATAATTATACTCCCGGTATAGTTGTAAAGCGGAACTTTTTTACCAATGAAATTGAAAAATGGACAGGGCAGAGATTTTCCGCTCTGCCCTTGTTAATTATCTGATAAATATCCGCCTAATAAAAAAAACAATATTTATATCTACTCGTAAGTTACTAACTCGTGATTCACTTTATTATTCTTCTGCTAATAATTCTGCACAGATTTGGTCTACATCATAATCTGGAGCATATTTACCTGCAATCTCACAAATATCTCGAATTTCATCAGAATCTGCACCTAATACCTCTATGATTTCTTCCACACTCAATCCTTTTTTCAACTTACCAATCGTCAATTGTGTCATAGTCTTTATATGTCCTTTTTTCTGACCTATTGCCTCTGACTCTTTCCGCTCCTGCTTCATATGTGTTTCCTGATCATATTCAAAAATACTCATCCTTAAAACCTCCGCTTTATTGCGCTTCAGAAAATCCGACAAGATTCCTTTGCCGATACATTCATCCACAGCATTTTCTATTGCAAGTTCAAACCTCATTTGCTCCTGATATTTTCGAACAGTGTCCACAAAAATCATATACTGATGCAATGTAGGGCTTTTTTCTGCCAGTTCTCGATTATGTCCTTCATTAATAGTAAAGCGGACATTCGCAATCCGCTTTCGCTACTTGCTCATGAACGCAGTCGCTTTGCGACCTGTCAGTGGGAGCTTTTAACTCCCACTGACATAAGCATCCCCCCTTACCCACCGCTTAGTGCTCTACGCACTTGAAGCGGGGGAATGCTTATTCTGCGTTCAATATCGTAATCTTCAAATCCAGATCAACCTCTCCAGCGTGTCTTATGTAAGCCTCTGACAGCCGCTGCTCCACTACATCTGGAATCTTCTCTGTTCCATTATAGAATACCACAAATTTCGGTTCTGGCAACGGAATCATTGTTCTTCCATATAAATTTTCATTTCTGGTCAATACTGAATAGATGTATGTCACATAAATCAGATTTCGCAACGGCATATTTTTATTCACTGTCGACTGATGTTCATATAATACGAGCTGCGATGCAATTACAAATGACACATCATTCTTCATCCCCATATAAGTCGCATTTTCCAAAGTCGTAATTGTCAAATCATTTGGATTATCATATGTGGTATCATTCATTGCATTGTATACTTCTAATGCCACATTTCGATCCTTCAAAAGCATTCGAAATACACGATCCTTATACTCTCTAGCCGGTTCTCCAAGCACCTTGACCAAATGCATCATTGTTTTCCTGCAAATACCCTGTTGAAAAACCTTCCCATTTCCGTTCATTCTGTTTTACTACCATACATTATCCTCCTCTGTGTGGGCAGAGAAAAATATGTATGATGTACGCTGTTCCCAATCCAGTATCACTGCTTACAAAATTTTCTCTGCCTGTTTTAACAAGAGCTAGCAAGAATTCTCCTTCCTCTACAGGTGGGAGATGAATTGCAAAATAAATACAGATAATGCAAGCAGAACACTTGTTCTACCCAAAGGGATATAGTATAATATAATCAGTCGGAATGATGGAAAGCGAGGCTGATCATATGGAAAAAATAACTCATAACATAGCTTACCGTTTTCGTATATATCCAAAC
>CAKREL010000086.1 GCA_934317205.1 uncultured Eubacterium sp. | reverse complement strand
ATTCCTGTAATGTCTTCCGGTGATGTCTCAAGACGAACCAGAACAACTTTCTCTCCTCTTGCAGCCCATTCTACAGCGTCATCTGCTGTAAATACAATTTTACCGCAAGCAGCACCCGGTGCAGCACCAAGAGCTTTCGCAATCGGTGTAGCTGCTTTTAATGCAGCAGTATCAAATGTCGGATGAAGCAAAGCATCAAGGTTACGTGGCTCGATCATAGCTACTGCTTCTTTCTCTGTTCTCATTCCCTCATCAACAAGATCACATGCAATCTTTAATGCAGCCTGAGCTGTTCTCTTACCATTACGGGTCTGTAACATGTAAAGTTTTCTATTTTCAACAGTAAATTCCATATCCTGCATATCTCTGTAGTGATCTTCCAGTGTTTTGCAAACCTGAACGAACTGAGCATATGCTTCTGGGAATTCTTCTTCCATCTTAGCAATTGGCATCGGTGTACGAACACCAGCAACTACGTCCTCGCCCTGTGCATTGATCAGGAACTCACCCATCAGTTTTTTCTCACCTGTAGCCGGATCACGTGTAAATGCAACACCTGTACCACAGTCATCACCCATGTTACCAAATGCCATTGCCTGTACGTTTACAGCTGTACCCCAGCTATATGGAATATCATTGTCACGACGATATACGTTTGCACGTGGATTATCCCAAGAACGGAATACCGCTTTTACAGCCCCCATTAACTGCTCTTTCGGGTCATCTGGGAAGTCCTGTCCGATTTTTGCTTTATATTCAGCTTTGAACTGTCCTGCAAGCTCTTTTAAATCTTCTGCTGTCAGTTCAACATCGAATGTTACGCCTTTTTTCTCTTTCATCTCATCGATAAGCTGCTCAAAATATTTTTTACCGACTTCCATAACTACATCGGAATACATCTGAATAAATCTACGATAGCAATCCCATGCCCAACGTGGATTTCCGGATTTCTCAGCTAATACATTTACTACTGTCTCGTTCAGACCAAGATTTAAGATTGTATCCATCATACCCGGCATGGAAGCTCTTGCACCAGAACGAACTGATACGAGCAATGGATTCTCCTTGTCACCGAATTTTTTACCAGTAATCTCTTCCATTTTACCAATATACTCGTTGATCTGTCCCTGAATCTCATCATTAATTTCACGGCCATCCTCGTAGTACTGTGTACAAGCCTCTGTAGTAATAGTGAAGCCCTGTGGTACCGGAAGTCCAAGACCTGTCATCTCAGCAAGGTTTGCACCTTTACCTCCAAGAAGTTCGCGCATGCTGGCGTTTCCTTCGCTAAATAAGTACACCCATTTTGCCATTTTTAATTCCTCCTAAATATACATTGTGTTTTGCAAGCAGATAGAATCTGCTGTTTTTAGCAATTTTTCACATTTCGTTTCGTGTTTTTTCCGAAACTTCGTCTATATTTTACCACAAATTCTTTAGATTTCAACCTTTTTTGTGAAAATTGTAACGAAATAGTTACCTTTTTTTCACTTATCTACAAGTTTGTGATAATCCGCTTATTTTTCACTCATTTTCGACTATCACGCATGATATATTTTACCTGTTCATGTCAAAAAAACCCATTGTTTTTAATATGTAAAAATTACTATTAAAAAACAATGGGTTTTTCCTCTTTACTTACAAAATATTAGAAAGTAAATTTATCTGCAAAATAAGAATCCAGTTCAGCAATTGGAATACGAACCTGCTCCATGGTATCACGGTCACGAACGGTAACTGCATGATCTTCCTCGGAATCGAAATCGTATGTAACACAGAACGGAGTTCCAATTTCATCCTGACGACGATAACGTTTACCGATGTTTCCTCTGTCATCAAACTCACAGTTATATTTTTTGCAAAGCTGCTCAAATACTTTCTCTGCGCCCTCATTTAATTTTTTGGACAACGGAAGGACACCGATCTTAACCGGAGCCAATGCCGGATGGAAATGAAGGACAGTTCTTACGTCTGGTTTTTCCTCTGTTCCGATGTTCTCCTCATCATATGCACCGCAAAGGAATGCAAGCACTACACGGTCTGCACCAAGAGACGGCTCGATAACGTATGGGATGTATTTTGTATTTTTCTGATCATCAAAGTAAGTCAGATCCTGTCCGGATGTATTCTGATGCTGAGTCAGGTCATAATCGGTACGATCTGCAATACCCCAGAGTTCACCCCATCCAAACGGGAATAAGAACTCGATATCACTGGTTGCTTTACTGTAGAAGGATAACTCTTCCTGATCATGGTCGCGGACACGCATCTCTTCTTCTTTCATACCAAGAGATTTCAACCAGTTGATACAGAAGTTTCTCCAGTACTCAAACCACTCAAGGTCGGTATCCGGCTCACAGAAGAACTCAAGCTCCATCTGCTCAAATTCTCTGGTACGGAACGTAAAGTTACCCGGTGTGATCTCGTTACGGAATGATTTTCCAATCTGACCAATACCAAACGGAATTTTCTTTCTGGATGTACGCTGTACGTTTTTAAAGTTTACAAAAATACCCTGTGCTGTCTCCGGACGAAGATATACTGTATTTTTGGCATCCTCTGTTACACCCTGGAATGTCTTGAACATCAGATTGAACTGACGGATATCAGTAAAGTTATGCTTACCGCAAGTCGGACATGGTACGTTGTTGTCAGCGATGAAATCTTTCATTTCTTCCTGAGTCCATCCGTCTACAGAACCTTTTAACTCGATATTATTATCTGCTGCAAAATCCTCAATAATCTTATCTGCACGAAAACGCTCATGACACTCTTTGCAATCCATCAACGGATCTGAGAAACCGCCAAGATGTCCGGATGCAACCCATGTCTGCGGATTCATGAGAATCGCGCAGTCAACGCCTACGTTGTATGGACTCTCCTGAATAAATTTCTGCCACCATGCTTTCTTTACGTTATTCTTTAACTCAACACCAAGATTTCCATAATCCCATGTATTTGCAAGTCCACCGTAAATCTCAGATCCCGGATATACAAATCCTCTGGATTTTGCCAGTGCTACAATTTTTTCCATTGTTTTTTCCATGATATGTCCTCTTTCTTCCATTTATTTTTAGGGACTGATCGCAAATATGCGTATCGGCCTCCTAATTCATCTGCTTCATGCTGCAGGCTGCTTCATTCAAACCAAACAATTGCTGTACATTTGTCCGATTCCCAAAAGCAAACTATTTGTATAATACATATACAAGTATTGCTTCGTCTGTATCCTGCTCTTTCTGTGTAACGTTTACTTGCTTCTCTGAAGTCACTTCCGTTCCTTCAGTAGAAACATACGCAATTTTACCCGGAACAATTAGATCTGAATTTTCCTTTACAATCAAAACTTTCAAATCGTCATCATCCAACAGTGTGGACCCTTTTACAGTTTTTGCTTCTGCTTTGCCATCTGCCACCGGATAGAATTCGAGACTAAAATCATATCCTGCAGACTGGGCTTCCACAATGCTTCCGGTAAAACATTCAATGCCGGTAAAATCACTGAATGTCTCTGCGTCTTTGTATTGTAAGGTAAGATATGCTTTTTTCTCTTCCACTTTCGAATCCGTCACAGAAACTGATTTTTTCCCATGCTCTGCCGTGTAATCATCCACTGCATTCTGCACATATGTATCCAGTTCTTCCTGATCGTAATAAGACTGGTCGAAGGACTCTACAGCCGCTTCCAGAATTTTACCGTTTCTCTGTAATGCAATGGTATTCTCCTGCACATCCAGCTTTGAGCCACATGCACTAAGCAGTATACTCATTCCGATACAGCAGCCAAGCGCCACCATTCTTTTCTTCATATCTTATCCTCCAAATCCAGAATATCACTGCTATCATGACATTCTGCGCTTCTTGTAAACAGCACAACACGATTTTTCAACTGACTTTGTATTACTCTTGTACTGTTCACACCAATTTCTAAATTATAACGGTTTATGTCTCCGATTGCAAGCATTCCTATGTTAAAAAAGCAAGGGTCTTTAATTCTTTTTCCACATACTGATGCATATAATACTGAATCAGCTTTGCAATCTGTTCAAACACTTCCTCTGTCACTGTAAATGTATATAGTTTTTCGACTGGAGCAGTCACTATATACTGCATCGTATACAGTGCAGCATCATTCAGTGGATATTTCACTGGTCCTGGCTGACATTCCCTGCACATCACACCGTTGCTTTTCTCATCAAAACACCAGAGTTGCTCCCTGCTGCCACAGGCTGTACAGGCAAACACATTTGGATACACACCAAAATAGACAAGTGTTTTCAATTCGTAAATTACCCGAACAAGCTTTGGGGACAGAGACGGTACACCAAGCGCCCGCAACGTCTGATAAAGCAATTTCAGTTGATTAACACAGTCTATATTTTCCTGACAAAAATAATCCGCCAGTTCCAAAAAATAGCAACCATAATACGTTTTATCCAAATCCAGGGCAAGTTCCCGGAAATAATTACTGATATCCGCTTTAACTACCGTATAGGAATTGCGTCCTTCATACGCCTCGAAAGTTCCAAAACAGAACAGATTTGTAGCCGCCTGCAGAGAGCTTTTCGGTCGTCTGGCCCCCCGCGCAAAAGCAGTAATCTTCCCGCGTTCACGACTCAATATTGTAATTCTTTTATCGTATTCTCCCACTGGCATCGTATTTAGGATCATTCCTGTCAGAATGCAAGTCTGCCCCATAAACGTTTCCACTTCTTCCCTTGCTGATTATTCGTTAATATTATATCCAAAATTTTTCATCTGCACATCACTGTCGCGCCAGCCTTTGCGCACTTTTACCCAAAGACGCAGATTAACTTTGCATTCTAGCATTTTCTCAATTTCAAAACGAGCGTTACTACCAATTTTTTTCAGCATAGCTCCGCCTTTTCCTATGATGATTCCCTTATGAGAATCTCGTTCACAGATAATGGTTGCCTCGATATCTGTGATACCATTTTTTCTCTGTTTCATTGACTCGATTGTTACTGCAATACCATGTGGAATTTCCTCATCTAAAGCATGCAGGGATTTTTCACGTATAATCTCTGCTACAATCTGGCGCTCCGGCTGATCCGTCACAGTATCCTCATCATAAAACATCGGACCGTACGGCAGATATTTAAAAATCATATCGATGATCGTATCGGTATTATCTCCATGTAAAGCAGAAGCAGGGATGATCTCTGCAAAATCCAGAAGCTTGCGATAAGTATCAATAAAAAGCAGTACTTCTTCTTTTTTTACAGTATCTGTCTTGTTGATAACAAGAATAACCGGCAGGTTGGATTTGCGAAGCTGTTCGGCAATATGCTGCTCACCGGCACCAATAAACGTACTCGGCTCCACCAGCCATACGATGACATCCACATCCTGTAAGGTACGTTCTGCCACTGTCACCATATATTCTCCTAGTTTGTTTTTTGCCTTATGAATACCCGGTGTATCCAAAAATACAATCTGTCCGCGCTCTGTGTCAGTATACACGGTCTGGATCCGATTTCTTGTAGTCTGCGGTTTTTTAGATGTAATGGCAATCTTCTGACCGATCAACTGATTCATCAATGTGGATTTTCCTACATTCGGTCTTCCGATCAATGTAACAAATCCAGATTTAAAATTTTCATTCATGCGTTTTCTCCTTGTATTTTATAATGTTTCTAATACATCAAACAATTCTGACTCTTCTTTTAATTTTCCTTCGTTTCCGATAGCACATATATAGCTGTGATCCAGTACTGCCTGCATGGTTTCTGCAAGGTTTCTGATGTCCTGTGGACAAGTATGCAGGGCTTGCTCCCGTTCTTCCTGAATCATCTCATACGTTACACCAGTCAGATAGGAAAGTAAGGATCTTCTTCCCTGACTTAACGGTGTCAAAGGTGCATCCAGCTCACTGAAGGCTCCGATGACAAATCGTGTCATTGCACGCTCATCTGCATCAAAGTTTTTCAGATACTCCGGCACGCCGCGGTATACATCCAGTGTACGTCCAAGATTTGGATCACGGTAAGAAAGGAAACACACATCACCATTTCTTCCTACATTTGTACCACATCCGTAAGCACCACCTTTTACACGGATATTTTGCCACAGATACTCATAATTCATGATCACTTTAAATACGCGCATTGCACCATGATATGCATAGCCATCCTGTGCATAATTTCCTGCCAAAGAAACATATTGGATCTGCGAAGCGTCCAAAAATCCTTCATTTTTTTGTTCTGCCAATGATATCTCTGCTATTTCTTTTGCAGTATCCGCATACAAACCTTCGGTAATTTGTCCGGAAAGTACCTTTAATGCTTCATATCCTGAGGCATCACTAGTTATACTTACCATAAGATTCTGCGACTGAAAAATTTGTTCACACACTTTCTGTAATTTTTCCACCAGATTATGTTTCTCAGACTCATAATTTGTCACGATGTGATCTAATGTCTCATAAAATCCAATACCCTGAATACTGTCAGCATATTTTGCACGTTTCGAATAATAAGACATTGCTCTTGTGGCAGAGATTACATTTCCACTGTCACTGAGTTCATTGCGCAGTCTGGATTTGACCTGAGCCAATACTTCATAAATACGCTTTTCATCTGTAAATTGTGTGGAAAGCATCATACTCTTGATCAGTTTGATACCACGGGTCAGATTTGCTTCTAATACTTTCAGACGAACTTCGTATTTTACCTGATAATAGTCTGTATGCTGCACATCTCCGGTTACATTCACTTCATTGGAAATACCCCCGGTGTACAAATTTACTTCATCTGAAAAATCTATATAACTGTAATCAGAATTATTTAATTTACCCATCAATACTTTCAAAATACCAAGATATGGAATCAACTCCTCCGAAATGTGATGTGCATCAAACAGTAAATCCAGATATACAATGCCATTCGTTTGATACTCATGCCACAGATATGGAACACCTGCAATCGTTTCTTCTGCATTTTTATACGGTTCACTGATTTGTTTCATATCCTCACGTGAAAGAAGCGGAATCGTTTCAAGCTGTTCCTGCGTAGACGGTTCTTCCTCGAATTTTTCCAGTGCTTTTGTCTCCTCCACCAGTTTTGCAATTTCTGTCTCCGTAAGGGATGCTTTATACTCCTGTAATCTATCCTTTAATTCCTGTTCGCGCTTTCCGGTCAGACCTGTCTCCGGAACAACACGTACATAAGAAATATGTGTATTGTCCAGTAAATATTTCTGGATCAATTGTTCAAAATAATCGGTATCCAACTGTTTTCTAAGGAAACTGTAAACACCCAGTTCCTCAATATGAAGAAATGGTGCATTCTCATCATACAACCAACTGTCCATAATCTGCAGACCAAACATCAGTCCCTTTGGAAAACGTCCGAAATCTGCCTCGCGGAACTTAAATTCAGAGCCATTGATGGCTGCCAACAGCGTCTTTTTGTTAATGCCATTTTTCACCTGCTCCTGCAACACATCACGAATGATCTGCACGAATCGCTCCTGGTCAGAAGTATTGGCATGTTTTGCCACAACAGAGAAAATCGGCTGATATGTGCCACTGTCATAACCACCGTAAATATCTGTACCGATACCTGCATCCAGAAGTGCCTGTTTAATCGGTGCTCCCTGAGTGCTAAGCAGTGCATAATCTAAAATATCAAATGCAATATACTGTTCTGTGTTTAAATTAGTTCCAACTGCCCAGTTGCAAGATAGATAAGTATTATTTTCTGTGCTGTCTGTACTTGATATAGAATATGGGATTTCATGCTCCACTGGTGCCAAAAATGGTGCCTGCTCCGGAATCGTGGAATCCACATCGATTCTGTCATAGTGGCTTAAATATTCTTCATCCAGCCAGTTTAATTTTTCTACCACATCCATATCACCGTACAGATAAATCCAGGAGTTGGACGGGTGATAATATTTGCGATGGAAATCCAGATAATCTTCATATGTCAGCTCCGGAATCACCTGCGGATCTCCGCCGGACTCGTTGCTGTACGGAGTATCCGGGAATAAGGAACGCAAAATCTCACGATCCAGCACGCCGTCTGCAGAAGAAAAAGCTCCTTTCATCTCATTATATACAACACCATTTAAGGTCAGCTCATCTTCCGGGCTCTTCAGCTCATAATGCCAGCCTTCCTGACGGAAAATATTCTGCTCTTTGTAAATATTCGGTGAGAAAACACTGTCCAGATAGACATCCATCAGATTTTGGAAATCCTTATCATTGCAGCTTGCCACCGGGTAAATGGTCTTATCCGGATAAGTCATTGCATTTAAGAATGTATTCAGAGAGCCTTTCACCAGCTCAATAAACGGATCTTTTACCGGGAATTTCTTACTTCCGCATAATACAGTGTGCTCAATAATATGAGGTACACCTGTACTGTCCATTGGCGGTGTGCGAAATGCGATGTAAAATACTTTATTGACATCTTCGTTAGACATGACACAGATACGTGCACCACTTTTTTTGTGTACAAGCAGCATGCCATCTGAATGAATGTCATCCAGTCTTCTCTCCTCTCTGATCTCATAAGCGTTTAACTGACTTAATTCTGGTTTCAAATATCGTTCCTCCAATTTCTTCTGTCTTCTGACAGACTGTCTTTTCTATAATGATTTGGGTATCATAACAACCAAATCCTAATTACACTTTTCGTATTTTTCCCATTGTATTTTATTTTTACACATTTTCTGATAAAAGTAAAGAGTGCGCTTACCTCTGGCAGACACATCATATTATAGTGCATCAAAGATAGCAGAAAAAAGGAGCCATCCTAAAGACAGCCCCTTTGGGTCATATTCATTTATCTAAATAAATTAACCAAGACGTGTAACGTTTGCAGCCTGTGGTCCTTTATCACCTTCGATCACTTCGAATTCAACAGCTTCCCCATCTTTCAGCTCTTTGAATCCATCCATGTTCAGTGCGGAGAAATGAACGAAAATATCATTTCCTTCTGCATCTGAAATAAATCCATAACCCTTTTTTGCATTAAACCATTTTACAGTTCCCTGTTGCATAAAATACTTCCTCCTAAAACATGCGCACAATCTGTGCAAAATTGACAACTTAAACGTATCACACTTCAATATTTTTGTCAAGAAAATACGAAAAATCTGTTATTTATTTATTCACAATAAACGAATTATATGCTCTTTTTCTGTAATGTTGAATATTTCTTTCTAAATTTCTGCAAAATAACTCCGTTTTCTTCGATTTTATCCTATGGCTGGACTTTTTTTGCTCTGCGCTGCTCTTTCTTAGACTCCTGATTGGAAACAATAATACAGCAGCTTGCATCTCCAGTAATATTGACAGTAGTACGTCCCATATCAAAAATACGATCCACACCAGCTACCAGTGCAATGCCGTCTACCGGAAGTCCTACGGAAGTCAGCACCAT
>CAKREL010000085.1 GCA_934317205.1 uncultured Eubacterium sp. | reverse complement strand
GAATCAAGACTGCAACTGCATCCGGATATGATTTGTATTTTATGGAAGGAGAAGAGGCGCAATTACCACAACCGGGTGACTATAGTGTTATTTTGAACGCAAAGGATGAGGCCGTTTGTGTTATTCAAACCACGAAAACCACAGTGGTTCCATTTAATAATGTATCAGAGGAACACGCTTACAAGGAAGGAGAAGGAGACCGAAGTCTTGCATAACGAAGCAAAAACCTTATCATTGGAATATGCTGCGGATATCTGCTAGTTCAATTTGTTTGCACATTGGTGCTGTATCGCTTGAATATGGTGCTTTCTCCAGTCCTATCCGTTTTGAAATATGTCGGCGCAATCTACATGGTCTGGCTTGCCATACATATTGCTATTAGCAAGAAAAGTGATAGCGATGTCAACAGAACACCAAGTTTTATGACCGGTCTTTTACTGCAGCTTGTAAACGTAAAGATATATTTTTACATCATGACATTGTTGACGGCTTATTTCATTCCCTACATTCCAAACCTACCATTACTCATTCTGGCAGGCATTGGAGCTACCGGAATCGGAAGCGCTGCTACACTCACATGGGCGTTTCTTGGTATCAAGCTGCAAAAAATATATAATCGATATTTCCGCGTTATCAATATCATTTTAGGAATTTTCCTATTGTACTGCGCGTGGGAAATTGTGAAATAGTCATAATCCTCAAATGTTTAATACAAAACACCCGGAAGCTGCACTGCCTCCGGGTATTATAATATCTTCCTATTTCATCTCAGCATATTCCCTCAACGGCGTTACCGGAATCCTGGTATAATCATTTTCCCATTCATCCAGCAGTTTCGTTCCTTCTTCTTTTGTCAGATGCTGCATTTCACTCCATTCTATGCCGCCTTCGCCGTATAACCACGGGGAATCCGGATAATCGTCATGGTCATAGACCAGCTCTTTTACTGTATCCAGTGATTCTCCGCCGTTCCATACAACCTTTTCCCATGAAGTAAGACCTGCTCCACCGGATCCGGTCAACAGTAGACTATTATCCGGACAGAGGTAATACCGATTGCGTTCCCAAGAAGTTGCCAGATGGATAATCTCTCCATTAACACTCGCATATACATCATAGGCAATGTCCGGCCATTCTGCATATGCCGGTTCTACACTTCCCATAACCAACTCCGGTGTCCCGTCACTGTTCAAGTCGCAGAAATAATACCCCACGTCATCCAGTCCCATCGCTCCATCAGTGTTATGCCAGAACATATAGCTTTCTTCCCCATCTTCATCCCAACCATTACTTGCATAATCACAAAACCGGTCAAGCACTTCCTTAAAGAGCTCCCGGCCCGCAGCATCCATATCGCTTCCGGAAGCAGTGTCCTCTCCATCGTTCTCACGTTTCCCGGACGGATCCACCCCGGTCTCCGGTGCATCTTCGCTCATATCTACATCAGTGGAAGCATCCGGTTCATCCACGCTGCCGACCTGTTCACTGGAAGCAGAACTACCAGACTGCAGCGGCTCTTTTGTTCCGCATCCGGCGATTATTGCAACTGCAACACTCATAGCCAGCAAACCTGCTATTATTTGTTTACGCATGTTATTTTCTCCGCACATTTCTTCTCTTTTATTTTTCTTTAAAATATCTGTATCTATTGTAGCACGTTGGGAATACTATGCCTATATGATTTTGTGATACCAGACAGATAAAAGAGAACCGTCGGCAGGCGAACATCTCCGTCCGAAAGAAAATATATAAAAGTTATAGAACATCAGTTCTGTTTTATGATATAATGTGAACATCAAAAGGTGGCAACATTATGACAAAGAAGGACGGACCAGAAAGGAGCAACGATGCGATGGAAAAACAAAGTGTATTTATAGCAATCGATTTGAAATCATTCTATGCTTCTGTGGAATGCCGGGAACGGAACCGTGACCCGCTGACTACAAATCTGGTTGTCGCTGATAAAAGCCGGACAGAAAAGACCATCTGCCTTGCTGTCTCACCATCCCTGAAAAGCTTTGGTATCCCAGGACGTGCCAGACTATTTGAAGTCGTACAAAAGGTTCGCGAGGTGAATGCAAAGCGACGCTACTATGCACCCGGACATCAGTTCGCCGCTTCATCGGATGATATCACGAAACTGAATGCTGACCCATCGTTGGAGCTGGATTATATTGTTGCTCCGCCGCAAATGGCTTTATATATGGATTACAGTACAAGGATTTACAACGTCTATCTGAAGTATATTGCTCCGGAGGATATCCACACCTATTCCATTGATGAGGTATTCATTGATGCCACCCATTATTTAAACACTTACCACATGACCGCGCATGAACTGGCAATGACCATGATACATGACGTGTTAAGAGAAACCGGCATTACTGCTACTGCCGGCATCGGGACAAATCTGTATCTTTGTAAGATTGCAATGGATATCGTAGCAAAGCATATTGAACCTGATGCGGATGGCGTTCGCATTGCAGAACTGGATGAGCTATCTTACCGGAAACAGCTGTGGGAGCACCGTCCGCTTACTGACTTTTGGCGGGTTGGACGTGGTTATGCAAAGAAATTAGAATCTTATGGACTATACACTATGGGTGATGTCGCCAGATGCTCTATCGGTAAACCGATCGATGCATATAATGAAGACCTGCTATATAAGCTATTTGGCATCAATGCAGAACTGCTCATTGACCATGCCTGGGGATATGAACCATGTCCGATGAAACTTGTGAAAACATACAAACCAGAAAACAATAGCGTCAGTTCCGGGCAGGTGCTGCACTGCCCTTGTGATTTTGAGCAGACAAAACTCATTGTCAAGGAAATGGCAGACCTGATGGTACTTGACCTAGTGGATAAAGGTGTGGTCACAGACCAGCTTGTATTGACCATCGGATATGATATCGAGAACCTTACAAATTCGAACCGCCGTCGGAACTACCACGGACCTATTGTGACAGACCATTACGGCCGGCAGATACCAAAGCATGCACACGGAACCACGAACCTGAAGAAACAAACCTCTTCCACAAAGCTTATGATGGATGCTGTTATGGATCTCTATGATAGAATCGTAGATCCGTCACTTCTGATGAGGAGGATTACGCTTACAGCAAACCGTCTGGTGGATGAAGCGTCTGTAAAAGACAGGGAAAATTTTGAACAGCTGGACCTGTTCACCGACTATACTGCCAAAGAGAAGGAACAGGTCGAGGAAAAAGCGGCTCTGGAACGTGAAAAGAAAATACAGCAGGCAATGCTGGACATCAAGAAGAAATTCGGAAAGAACGCTATCTTAAAAGGGATGAACTTGCAAGAAGGAGCAACCGCCCGTGACCGAAACAAGCAGATTGGCGGTCATAAGGCTTAACGAAAAGATGCGGTTGGATACGAATACGGCATATAGCCTCGAAGTCATTGACTGCTGCCACATGTTGACAACCTCTGCTATCTCACTAGCAAGAAAGGAAACATTCTCATGTACAATAAGGAAACACATCGGTATGATGACATCATCAATCTGCCTCACCCGACTTCAAAAACACATCCGCGAATGCCGATGTATAACCGCGCAGCACAGTTTTCACCGTTCGCAGCACTTACCGGACACGAAGCCGCTATCGCAGAAACCGCCAGACGGACGGATGAAAAGCATCAGTTGAGTGAAGATACGATTGCTGAACTAAACGAAAAGCTGAATCTGATAGCGGAGACACTTGGAACCAAGCAGGCGGTGACAATAACCTATTTTGTTCCGGACCTGAAAAAGTCAGGCGGCTCATATGTCACATGCACCGGAGTAGTCAGAAAAATTGATACCTATGCCCGTGCTCTCATCATGGAAGATAATACGATTATCGAAGTGGAACAGATAAGTGATATTCAGGGAAGAATGTTCGGAGTGGATTACTCATAAAGCTTACCAAACCTGTGATATTTATATCAAAATTCCATTGCAGTGATCCACTTCATGCTGCACGATCTGTGCCGTCCATCCAGATAATTTCTGACGCTGTTTTTTCCATGAAAAATCCTGATATTCTACTTCAATATTTTCATATCTTGTTGTTTTACGAATACCGCTTAACGATAAACAACCTTCCTCCGTTTCATAAGCTCCGCATTTTGAAACAATGACCGGGTTAAACATAACCACATCAAAAAATCCCATATTGACAATAATGATATTCTTCTTTACTCCAATCATATTTGCTGCCATTCCAACGCAGCCTTCCCGATGTGCCTTCAATGTATCCTGCAGGTCTTTTCCAACCTGCAAATCTGCCTTGGTTGCCGGTGCTGATTTCTGTGCTAAAAACAACGGATCATGCATAATTTGTTGTACCATAATTCTTTGCTCTCTTTCTGTTATTTTTTGACTGTTTGACAAGCTTCTAAAATAGTATACTATACCAAGTTTTTAGTAAATACTACAATACATTTTCGATATTATTTTGTATTGTAGTATCCCACAACTTTGCTGTCTAGTCTAAGTTATCCAGTCCATCTCTGTATACACGATTCATTGTGGCCTGAGCATGCTCCATCTCTTTTTTCTGAATGATTGCATTTCGATCACTCAATATAGCCAGCATTTCATCTACCACATCCTCTGGTCGCGGTTCTGAAATACGATACAAATACCCAAGCATTCGCGTCGCTGTGTAATCTGTATTCATCTGTTTGTATGCAATTTCTCTACAAAAATCATCTGGATAGCCTTTTCCCTGTAAGACACGATATAATTCATCTGTTCGTTTTTCTGACATTTTTATCTCCATTCATTACTCAGTTATGTGTTTTTATATATTTCCGCCATTTAACTTTTAGTGTATCATTTTTCACTTTACTTACCATAATATGCTCTATTCTACATACCATTTTTGCTGCATCTTATAAAGTTGATAGTATTCACCTTTCTTTGCCAGTAATTCATTGTGATTGCCAATCTCCACAACTTTTCCATTTTTCATCACAATGATCTTGTCAACTTCCCGACAAATTCCAATTCTATGTGAAACAATAATAGCTGTTTTTTCCTTTGCAATCTTCAAAAACATCTTCAATATCGTTGTTTCCATAATTGGATCTAAGGCAGCAGTTGGCTCATCCAGAACAATCATACTGCTGTTTTTGAACATACCGCGTGCAATTGCAAGTTTTTGCCATTGACCGATAGAAAGTTCTCTACCATCAAACTCACTGCCCAATAACATGTCGAGCGCTTCCTTGCTTGAAAACTCCGGTAAATTCATCTGTTTTAAAAGTTCCTGTATTTTATCGGTATCATTCAAATGTTTCCAGTCGCTGATAGCGATATTTTCTCTCAACGTCATTTCATATTTCACAAAATCCTGACTTACAATAGAGACATTTCGATAAAATCCTACCGGTTCAAAATTGTTGATATTTTGTACGCCATATAATATCTCGCCCTTTTGTGCTTTATATAAACCGGTCAGTAGTTTTACCAGCGTCGTTTTACCGCTTCCATTATTTCCTACTATAGCAATAGATTCATTCTTTTTTATATCAAGTGAGATATTGGAAATTGCCAGGTAATCTGTGTTCGGATAAGAAAAACATATATTTTTAACATTTATCTTATCAAAATTGGAATCAAATTTTTCCGTTCCACGCACATCTTCATCAATATCAATAAAGTCATAATAATCTCTTACAAATGCCGCACATTCCGGAAGTCGCCCAAGACTGATCAGAAAATACTTTGCTGCCAACTGAAAAGATGAGAATGCCATAAGAGAAGCAGCCAGCATACCAAAATCTAACTTATGATTCAACAAAAGTAAAATTGCAATGATGATACTAAGCATATAACCGCATTTGCATAAAATCTCACATAATGAAAAGCTGCAAATATCCCGTTTCTTAAAATCCCATAATTCCTGATTCATTTCATCTCTGGTTTGGTATAATTTTTCTTCAATATAAGATTCAATTCCAAAGATGCGAAGTTCCTTTACCACTCTTTTATCTCCAAATAAATGGTACAGATAGTTTCGTCTTCGTTCACCTGCTGCCTGATACTTTTTTAATTCATAAAATTCCTTTCCGCGGATCAATCGAACGATAAAGTACGGGATCACACTCAGCAATGATACCAACGCCAGAAGTGGACTGAATCTGACTAATATAAATAACGTACTTCCTACTTTCAAAATCTCTGCCAGAATATTGAATATCGACAAGCTTAAATCGGAAAATCTGCTTTGTTCAATGCAGTCCTTCGCCCGTTTCAGTCGATTATTAATTTCTGCATCTTCATACTGAATTAAGGACAAACGTCCGCTTTTTTCACCCAGTTCTATTCCAAGCTTCATTCCAATCCTGGAATCAATTTTTACCATACAGGCATAAAATACACTGTTTGCCACCTCTGACGCAACAAATACACTCCATATGACACCTAAAGATACCATACTTGTTTTCAAATCTTTCATATACACATGATTTAAAAATACGGATAGCAGCCACGTATTGACAGCTATCAGAACCGATTGCAACATCATACAGATAATCTGCGTAATAAGTGGCTGTGGTACAATCCTGCGTATATCTTTTAATGAGCGAAATAACAATTTCCTCATTTTTCTATCCCCCATATATGTATACTTCAAACATAACGCATGTGGAAAATCTGATACGTAATTTTTGTTCAACGCAAATTGCAATAATTTATTTCAGAATCACAATCTCCACACTATGCTGTATACCACTCTGCTTGTTTACAGAATAATGTATAATATTCTCCCTGACGTTTCATCAAATCATCATGATTTCCCTGTTCTATAATATTTCCATGTTTCAATACCAGAATATGATCTGCCATCTTAGCACTGATCAGACGATGTGAAATCATTAAACTACCTCTGGACTTCATGAGCGAATAGAACAACTGATACATTTTGTATTCTGAAACAGGATCCATAGAAGCAGTTGGCTCATCCAGAATCGTATATGTTCTATCTGTCAGAAAAAGTCTGCTGACTGCTAATCTTTGCCACTGACCTTTTGACAGATCAATACCGCCTTTTTCCAGTTTACCCAAAGGCTTGTCCAAACCTATATTTTTAACAGCCTTTAGATTCACCAATTCCAGCGCTTCCTCTAATTTATCATCATCTTTCAGTTCACATAAATTTCCAAATGCTATATTCTCCCGAATTGTCAATTCATACTGATAAAAATCTTGAAATACAACTTTTATTAATTTGCCAATTTCCTGACTGCTCAATTCGTTTAAATCATGATCGTCTATCAGGATACGTCCTTTTGTCGGTCGATAAAATCCACATAACAATTTAATAATCGTTGTTTTTCCAGAACCGTTTTCACCTACGATTGCGGTGCTTTGCGACAGATCAATTTCAAAATTCGCATCATGCAAAACTTCTTTCTCTGAATTTGGATAGGAAAAACAGACATCTTCAAACCGAATAAAATGAATCGGAGCTTCAATATGTCCCATTCTTGGTTCCGTATTTTTTAATTCAAAGAAGGAACTTATGTAAGATACCTCTTTGATCTCTTTTGAAAAATCACCAAATGTTTCCAGCAGATTGGTGATGGTATCAACAATGCTTAATGTTGTATTGAACAATGCAATAAACAATCCTACAGAAATATGCCCTGTCATTACACTGTGAATCAATATTCCTGTGCAACCTATATACCACAAAGCAGCAAACAGGCTCTTTTTTAACAAAGCTTTTTCAACCTTCTTTAATGTTGCATCTTTTTCTTTCAACATTTTATTACTTTGTTTTTCCCATAGAGATTTAATATAATCAGTTGCCTGATAAATAATTAATTCTATGAGACTTATTTTGCTTGTAAGGAGTCGCTCATAATAAGCAACTTTTCGTTCATCCATTGTCTGACGTTCGTACAGTTCAAACCATAAACTTCCTGCTTTATAATTTTCATATAGCATTGGAATCAAAAACACTACAAATATAACAATCAGCAGATTCGATGCCTGCCGGAAAACCAATAATAAACCAACTAACGAAACTACTATTTTTACGATTTCAACTGTCTTCCAATAAATAATTTTTACCTTTTCTCCAGGATTTTCTGAAATTCTTGAGATGATATTATAGGTTGTACTTTTTTCGTAACATCTGTAATCCAGATTTTTATATTTTTGTATGATATCTCGCTCCAGGCCATCTGTCAGCCTCATATCAAATCGAATTTCTATATAATTATCAAAACTTGTCAAAATCACATCCAAAAACAATGCGGCAACAAACATTACAAAATCTAAATATATTCCAGTCGTAAATTGTCTCTGCCGCAACAGATTCAAACTATTATCTATGATTCTCTGGAAAAGTATCGTATTGATTGGCACAAGTACAGCTAATAAGACGGCATTTAGTAATTTTATGCCGCCCCAGATTCGGTTATATTTCCATAGCATACCCAGAATATCTTTAATCTGTTTTTTCATAGTTTCGCTTTTCCCCATAATTGTTTCTAACCACATAAAAATATTTTACCATATACCAAGTAGAAGATACACTATTAATTACTCCCAATTCTGTTGTATGCTCATCCTCCCTATGCTATAATTTATGAAGAGAGTTTCCATTTAAAAACTAGGAGCGATACTTTCATATACAATAGTCAAACGCAAAATGGATGGTTATAAAATGAGATGGATATATGAACTTATGTGGTTATGGCAATCAATTGGTATTATTCTTTTGTTTCTTGCTATATTTGAATGCTGTGCTGCTTTGATTTTTAAATTACTCAAAAAACGCTATAATTTACATATGGCTATCTATATTGCTATTGCTGCTTTTATTATAGCAGTTATTTTTATCTTGCGACTTGCAGGAACACCTATGCCACTGTAATCAGGAAGTTTAATTCGAATAACATCTTCCTTTCAGAATCATTGTGCTTTACCCTTATAGAAGTGAAAGTATTCTCGACTGCACAAAAAATAGGGCGACAATATACGTGACGTATGATATGATAGTTAAAACAGATGGTAGTTTTTCTACCAGATACTAAGGGGGTATATTTTTATGGGAAACAAAGTAACATTTCGAACCGCAGAAAGAAAAGACACTGGACTGATTCTTCAATTTGTGAAAGAGCTTGCAGATTATGAAAATATGTCGGATGAAGTAATTGCTGATGAATCTATCCTTGAAACGTGGATTTTTGACAAACAGAAAGCTGAGGTTATTTTCGCCATGGAAGATGAAAAAGAAGTTGGTTTTGCACTGTTTTTTCATAATTTTTCTACTTTTCTGGGTCGTGCAGGTCTTTATTTGGAAGATTTATTTGTAAAGCAAGAATACCGTGGAAAGGGATATGGCAAGGCACTTCTGAAAAAATTAGCATCTATTGCTGTCGAACGTG
>CAKREL010000084.1 GCA_934317205.1 uncultured Eubacterium sp. | reverse complement strand
TCCATTTCAAAAAACTTTCGGTCGTACTCGTCAGAGAGGTCATAAGTTTTCGGTGGAGTAAGGACCAGAGTATTTGTGTACCGGAATGCATTGATAATGCGTCCGCAGTCCTCCAGATCGCCACGGGAGAGACGCTGCGGCTCAATGACCAGCACACCTTTAATCTGACCGCTCTCAAGGTATTTCATGACGCTTTGCATAACCGGACGGTCCGCAATGGTTTCCCCGGAAACAACTTCCCGAAAAATCCGTTCTTCCGAAATGCTGGATCCGAAAGAGGAGAGAGCATAGTCCTGGAGCTGCCGCTCATGTCGGGCAAGGACTTCTTCCACAGTCATATACGGATCATCTGATCGGGATTTGCGCAGATACATGATAATTTCATTGATAGAGATATTTGTTTCCTGCATGACATCATCCTCCTAAGTAAAAATATGTAAAAAAGGGTACAAAAATAACAACCAGCGGGGAACGGGTGTTCCGCTTGCGAAGCTGTTCCGAAGATGATACAATATTTTTGCAGCTAGTTGTACATCTTCAGATGTATGATATTATCGTATAGTAGGCTATCGCAATATAGCGAAAATCCGAGTTACGATGCCGTCCCTGTTCCAGCAGGGGCGGTTTTTATTTATGATCTATTTGCATTTCATAAAATTTTTTTATAACAAACGCAATATGGCTGGACAATAGTATGTTGTATTTCTGACTTTGTCATCTTTCTGCAATATTCCTTTAGAAACAAACTCATCTAGCATATTATATAGAGTAGCTTTGCTTCCTGGTATAATATCCTGAAGATGTTTTGCCTTAAAGGCAGGTTTTTTGAAAATTTCATCTAATAGTATTATAGAGTATTTAGAACTCATATCTGAAACGCAAATTTCTTTGAACTCATTGTATCTATCCAACATAGCACGAGCTTTTATTGTATTGATTTCAGCTTGTTCAATAACACCTTCTAAAAAATATTTAATCCAAGTAGCATAATCGTTATTCTTGGAAACTGCGGATAATTTTTGAAGGTATAAACTTCGATCCTTTTCAAAATAGGCACTCATGTAAAATGTTGGCACAGGAAGCATATCTCTATAATATAAGAATAGTGGAATAAGAAGACGACCGATTCGCCCATTTCCATCTTTAAATGGATGTATCATTTCAAATTGACAATGAATTAATGCCGCCTGTACTAATAAGTCTACCTCGTCGTGATGTATATAATTTTCTAAATTGGCCATGTAATCTAATGTTAATTCCGGTGGAAGTGGTGTAAATGTAATTTCATTTAAGCTGCCAATATAATTTTGCTCTGTTTTGAATTCACCAGGTGTCTTTGTTTTCCCTCTTACATTATCTAATAATATTTTATGCATTTCTTTAATCAAGCGGACACTTAGTGGCAATTTATGAATTCCTTCTTCAGAATCATCTGAAATGGTCGACATCTTATCTAGTGCGTAAAATAATGCATTTCTATAATTCATTACTTCTTGCATTTCATCTTTAGATATAGATACTTCATTTCCTGCATCATAATTAATAAAATCTTCTATTGTAGCATGAGTTCCTTCGAGCTTTGATGAAAGCACAGCTTCTTGTGAAACCAAGGGGGAAATCAATAGCATAGGATTAATGGTATTAATTAAAAATCCTCGGTATACACCAATAGCATTGTTGGCTTTCGATATTAGCTTTATTACTTCACAATCATATAATACAGATGAAAGATTGACGGGTAATTTTTGGGGTATATGTGGTTTAGGCACGTTTTTGTAAATCTCCTCAAAATTCATTGCGCATTTCGCTCCTCTTCCTTTGTTCATTTTCTTTGATTTTTTTAGACTATCCTATTGTTTAGTATAAAATATTCCCTATTTTTGTACTATAAAACACATAATCTATTTTTGGGGAAATTTTTAGACTAATTGTTTGCTTAGTCCAAAAAAATGCTTATTTTTAGACTAAGTATACACGATGGTTTAAAAAAATACAATTTTTTATACTAAAATCAAAAATTGACATTTAAAGCATATTTGCTATAATATACTTAACAGGAAAGCTGGAAGGTGAATGCACCTCACCCGCCCGGCGAAAATCAATTTAATTTACGAAAAATAGTCGTCGACTTTTCTCAGGGTCTGGACGGCTATTTTTTATGCGTATAACTCAGTATTGCAACAATCGGTACCGCAACGGATACCATCAGCTGTAATTCCTCATATGTACTCATATGCACCACCTCCGACAGGCTCGGACGGGTGCAGCACGTTCTCCAGCTCCCTGGTAAATATATTATTCAGTTTTTATTGTTCCCCCACTCGCTGCGAGTGGGGGAGTGGTAAATATATTTTGCGCATATTAGAGTTTATAGATAGTTTCCCAATTGGCAGGAGAACTTTTTTCAACCTTTTTTACAGATAATTTTTGATTTACCATGGCAAGATGAATCATATAGCCGTTTTTGTTATTCCAGAAGATTAACCGGGCTTTACCGATTGAACCATCTTGCATATAATAGAGTTCACCAAAATAATCTTGTGAAGGACATGGAGCATCGTGTGATGCATATGCATAATGTAAAATCAAAGGGTATTTAGAATGTTTTCCTGTTGGTGTATATGGACGAGCCTCATAAAAAGTAAAATTTCCGATATATAAAAAATTAACGGGATCTATATATAGGTTTTCGCTTAAATGTGCAAGTTTTAATGCAAAATCGACAAAAATATTTATTTGCTTAAATTCTTTGTCAATTATGTTTCTGTCAGATAGCGGAATAGTTATATTTCCTACACCTAAATCGGAAGGAATAATTCTTCCAACAGTACTCATAGTTGGAGAATCTATGCAAAAATTTCCTGCGTACTTTGGAGAAGGATGTCTGTTTTCAATAATTTCCATGTGATTCTCTATTGCTTTGAGACCTTTTGGGGTGGGTTTATTCATTTCATTAAGATATCCATTTGTACAAAGATATTCTTTTTCGGTCTTAAAACAAATACCATATTCATATTCAAAATATGCAGGTATTTGTTTGTTACTGTATTTATTGAGCCAATATAGCATATAAATATGCCCGGGCAATAAACCATCTGAATAACGTTCCATCATGGTTTTGGGAACAATTGATTGTTCTGGAAACATTTTTGCTTGTTCAATCCAGTTGGTATTCAATTCTCTATGTCGAGAAATAAAGGGCATTTCTGGATAGTCTTGATAATATGTTTCATATATTTTATTGCAATATACATCACTTGCCGGAATCTGCGGTATATTTTTTCCGTCAGTTGAAAAAATAGGTGACTTATCGTTAGCCTGTTGAGATGAAGTACTATCGTTATTATTCAATGGAGTTTCTTTTTTCTTATTATGAAAGAAATCAAATATTTTCATGAAAACAATCCTCGTTTATTTTATAATTTAAATAGCGACAAATATGGAAAACCATTAAATTACAATTTTCTACGAAGTTCCACAACTTTGCCAAGAATTTTTACGGGTTTTTCTGCTACATCTTGATTGGAAAAGTACATTGGATCATAAGATGGATTATTTGAAATCAGTTCAATACCATCCCTGTATTTGCGGAGACGTTTGCAAGTTGCATCATTTCCGTTGACGGTCGCAATGACAGTATCTCCATTTTCAGCGTCCTCTTGACAGCGAATTATAACAATATCACCATCGCAAATATTAGGAAGCATGGAGTTACCTTTTATAATTAATCCAAAGTATTCGCCAGTTTTTGCCATATCCTCAGAGATTTCTTCTGTATCAACGATATCCTCAATCATTTCAATTGGTATTCCAGCAGCCACACGTCCGTAAATGTTGATGGCTATGCCTTGACGTTTGGTTGCTTTAGAAGGCGTTTCGTTTCGTTCATCTATTAAGTCAGACTTTTCTATGTGAAAGTAATCAGCTAATTTTTGAACTTTTCCCATTCTTGGGAGTGCAATACCCTGACACCATGTATTAAATGTTTGAGGAGATACAGAAATAGCATCGGCTACTTCTTTCTGCGTTTTATTCTTTTGGGATAAGAAATAATTTAAGTTTTTTGAAAAAATTTTTTTCTGATCAATATCAGTCATTGTAGCTACCTCCTTTTGCTTTCATAATACAATATAAATGGATATATAGCAACAAAAAAACAAAAAAAATTTGATTCCAGTATTGACATCAAATTAAATTTGATTTATGATAAATACATCAAATGACAGGGAGGTGAATAATGGTGGAAAAATTACAAATTTCTCTTGCTGCTGCTAGAGTAAATGCAGGTATGACACAAGACGAAGTTGCAAAGAAGATGCACATTTCTAAGAATACGTTAGTAAATTGGGAAAAAGGAAAATCTGAGCCAACAATTTCACAGAGCCGTGAATTGAGCGTAATTTACAATATGCCATTAGAGCATATTTTTTTACCTGGATAATCAAATTAAATTTGATTATTGTATAGAGAAAGAAGGGAGTGAATAGGGATGTCGGAAGAAGAACGAAAGTGGTGTGAGACAAATGAAATACCTCCAGAATTTACAGAGCTGTTTCATTATCTGGATAAGCGGATCTGGAGGCATCGGATAATCATTATAGTATTACTTGGAATCATAGCAGTGCTGCTATTTAAGTAGCAGGCGATTGGTGATCAATGAAGCTATTACGGCAGCAGCAATGGAAATGATTAACTCCCAGAGTTTACTATCATAAAATTGTTTCCTTTTCCATGCACGATAGCGTTTGTAGTTGTCGGTCAAATAATAGACGGAATTTGAAGATTTTTCATTTTTGAGCGTATCTGAAAATTCGTAGTTGGAACATATAAATTTGTACAGATGCTCCAGACGATAACAATCCTGACCGGTAAATTCATAAGATACAGGTTGGATAAAGTGCATGATTAAAAGTTTGATGCGTTCTCTTGGAATTAAGATGATTTTTGAGTAATCCATAACAATCTCCTTTATTGGCAATTAGTATATGAGAACAGTATAGGAAAAGCGGAGGAGGAATGCAATGCCGGGATATAATTTCAATCATTTTACCGGGAAAACAAAAAGTGCGAATACACGGAAAAGTCGCAAGAAAAAAGAACGAAAGACCAAAGTACATACCAATAAATATGAGAAGTATTCCAACCAAAGATAATCCAGCAGATGGAAAGGTGTAGAGAGGAGGGGAAACATTGGAAGAGATGAAAAAGGAAATGGAAAGTCTCAAACGTAAGACTTCCCATTTAAAAGAAGTAATTGTAATAATGATGATCAATATGATTTTCTTCTGTCTTGCCATTACAAAGCAAAATTGTACGATGCTGAATTACTACAGGCAAGCTGAGGAAATGAATCAAGAACTGGATCAGACTATTGCTGAGACGAATCTTCTTTTGGAAGAATTTTTTTCAAAGATTCAATAGTTTCAGCTTGTGATGAGTGTGATGTATCTATTGATTGCAAAGTATTTATGTATAAGTCAAGAAGCTGATTTTGTTCCTTAAGTAAGTTATTACGTTCTTCTTCAATCTGGATGCGTTTTTCTTCGGTTTGAGCATCAAGCTGTGATTGGTGCAAATCCAAGAGGATTCCTGCAAATTGAAACAGAATGGGAATAATAATGCTTCCAAAAATAGTTAGGAATAGGTCGGTAGATATTCGAACACGTTTTTCACCAACTGGTATGGCTAAGGTTTCGGGAAAATCATATTCTTTTGCAACAGATTCTTCCATAACCACATAGTCATCATCTTCTGTATCAGGTTCACAGTAATTTTCATATGCTTCACGGAAAGCGGCAGAATTCAAAAATTTTTGCATAATTGCTTTATTGGAAACTTCCATAGCGCGTTGAGTAGATTCATATATCGAGGAAGAAAACTCAGCTATTGCAGCTTGAAGACTTGGTGTAACGAATGAGTCGGCTATTTGCTTTTGAAGTTGGATAAGGGGAGTTTGAAAACCCTCTATAAGTTTTTTGTGTGCTTCTATATACATATTTTGGATATTTAAGGTTTCGTAAATAGAAGAAAGATCAACGTGTGGAATATTTGATTCAGCAAGTTTTATGTAGGTTTCTGTTAATGAATTGTAATCCATGATAGAAATCTCCTTTCATTGTACTCAGCTCTGGCGGGAGCCTGTGTATCGATTATAGGGGATGACAATGAAAATGGCAAATGTAAAGCGTAACCAGACAACCCACAAGTACATATCTTCTAAGAAAGGAAGGTGAGAGCATGACATATTCCAAGGTAAAGACATTTAACATTGATGGATGCAAAGTCAGAGTGCATTTCCCAGATCTTCCAGAAGAGGAGAGAGTGAAGCGCAAGAATGCACTGATGAAGGCGGCGGAACGCTTTCTGAAACATGCAGAGCGTGTGAAGAAAGAGAAAGCTGAGCAGGAGAATATGCCAGAAGCAAAGGAAGGATAAAACCATGAACAAGATGAAAATTGCCGGAATCATCATATCGATAGTGGCAGCAGCCGTGTTTGTATTCCTGTATTTTGGCAGACCACACACGGTAATAAATGCAATCCTGGTGATGTTGGCCGGAGGCGTTGCAGTGCTTGGATTAATGATGATTTCGGTAGTAGAAGAAATTAATCTGGAGGATACCAATGATGAAAAATAAGATTGCATTCGGACTGTGCGCCACAGGTCTTGGAATAGCCTCCATCGGAATGATGGGGCTGTCTAGTGAGGGACAAGCCGGATTCGTTCTGGCGGTGAAGATCACAGCGATTGGACTGGCTGTTGCCGGTGCAGGAATAATTCTGAACAAATTAAAAGAGCATGGAACCTTCGACAATCACACGCTCTAAACCAATGACAAGACTTAATTAAAAGCCTTGTCTGGATTATATCAGACAGGAGATGAAAAGTAAATGAAAAAGACAGAATTAAAGCGTATCGAAGACTGGTGCGACTGCAATATTCGGAGGTAATGAATCGATGAGAGAATGGAAGATCACTTGTGATCACTGCGGTATTGAAATTATAGGAAATCCATTTGCTGCCGTGATTGAACGGGTTGGACGAGAGCAAGATGCACCTGTAATTGATGGAGAAACCGTCACATTGGATCTGTGCGAAAAATGTGTGGATGAATTGCAGAGCTGGAAAATGATACATACAAGTGCTGATATATCACGGAGCATCCGACATACATCCAAAGAGATGAGTGAAACAGATCTGTTCGACAATGTGCCGGAATGGGATGATGCGCCAGATCAGGGAGCGGAACCTGTCACTAAACCAACAGAACCCCCCCCGAAACCGAAGAAAACGAAAGCGTCAAAGAATGATGTGGATGTTGGAAAAATGATTGCGTTAAGAAATGCAGGCTGGACATACAAACAGATTGCAGAAGAAATGAAGCTGACAGAAAAGCAGGTAGGTAATTACCTGTATAACGCAAAGAAAAGGGGGAAAAAGTAAATGAATTACAAAAAAAGATTCATAGAAGCATATATGGAGGCACAGCTGAAAGATGCCAGTGAAACCATGAAATGGGCTTCAAATAAAATAAACAGCTACGCTGACGAATTTGCAGCAGTAATAAACGGAAAACCAATGAAAGATACACCATTTATTATTGCCATAATGGAGACGATGGCAAAAGGTCTGCGCCAGAAAGATAATGAGTATGCAGAAATAGCAGATGCCTTAGAAGAGACTTTTACGGGAGTCATGATTCCAAAAGAATAATATAGATCCACCGTCCTGCAGTCGGACGTTTAAAAATTATTGGAACCTCTCAAATGATTTTTGATACGTTAGCTGCAGTACATACCTTTTAAATTTGATTATAAATACACACAAACGTCCGACTGCAGGGCGGTGGAATCCGATAGTCCGGCCAGGGAAATCCTGTCCGGACATTAAAAAACCTTTTTTTAGGACAAACCGGGCAAAACCGGCGTTCGTACCAGTATAAGTATATTAATGTTAGAGGAATTGACATGTATAACCGGGACAGATGGATATTTTCAAATTCGATAGAAACTGAATATAAATTTGCCGGGAAGTATGGGGCAAAGGGTGAGAAGAGAGCAAAGAGGAAAAAAGCAACTCCGGAGCAGATGGCGAAACAGAATCAGATTAATAAAGAGAACCGGATCCGCCGGCTGATTAAAGCCAATTTCTATCCATCAGACCTGTGGGTGACATTGAAGTATCCCAAGGGAACCAGAAAATCATATGAAGAGGTCATGAAGGACATGGCGCTTTTTCTGCAGCGGCTTCGATATCGATACAAAAGAAATGACGAGATATTGAAGTATATCTATCGGATAGAAATTGGAAAGCGTGGAGGTATCCATGTGCATATTCTGTTGAACCGAACAAAGTGTTCGAAAGGAACGGATATGCTGATCACAGAATGTTGGACGTTTGGATTTACCCATTTCACTCCGATCAGGGAAGCGGGAGGTTATAAAGATCTGGCTGAGTACATTGCAAAACCGGTTCCGGAAGAACAACAGGATCACGAAGATGCGGAAAAGACCAAACCATACCACACGTCCAGAAATCTGATCAGACCAAAACCGGAGAGAAAGACATACTTCCGGTGGACAATGAGAAAGATTCTGGAAGATGGACCAAAACCAACACCGGGATTCTATATCGTAAAAGATTCTATCATTTCCGGAACGAACAGATACACTGGGATGTCGTATCTGCGCTATACAGAACAAAGGATAAAAGAGGTGAAGAGAGAATGATGGAAGTATCACTGTACATAGAGGTATCCAGCAAACGGATCAAGCCTGGAAAAGCCAGCTTTTGTTATGTACTGGAATACATCTCGCCTGCAGGTAATACTTACACCAAGTCAGAAATTGGATGCATGGAAGCTTCCGGAAAGCGTCTGGTATTGTCGGCGGTGATCCGGGCACTGGGACACCTTAAACCTGGATGCAGTGTAGTGATCCACACAGATCTGCGTTATCTGGAGTCTGCCCTTATGCTCGGATGGCTGCAGGAATGGAAAACGGATGGATGGACAAGATCTGATGGAAAAGAGATTAAGAACAGGGATTTGTGGGAGAAGATTGAGCAGCAGACGAAAATTCATAACCTGCAAGTGAAATATACATGTAAAAGTCCGTATACTGCCTGGATGCAAAATGAAATGAAAAAGGCAGATCTTGAAATAGGACAATACAAAGAAATCAAAGGATAGTAAAAGCCTGTCCGTAAGATAAAAATCAACGTTTGTGAGCATTTGAAAGGAGAAAATGAAACATGAATAAAGTCATTTTAATGGGGAGGTTGACCAGAGATCCGGACATCCGGTACACACAGCCGAACTCTGCGCAGGAGCAGACATGTATTGCACGTTATTCACTGGCGGTAGACCATAGATTTCGCCGTGATGGTGACGGCCAGACTGCGGATTTCATTAGTTGTGTAGCGTTCGGTCGCCAGGCAGAATTTGCAGAAAAATATCTGCGCAAAGGAACAAAGATTGCCCTCACAGGCCGTATCCAGACTGGAAGTTATACCAATCGTGACGGACAGAAGGTATATACAACGGATGTAGTGGTGGAGGAGCAGGAATTTGCCGAAAGTAAGGCAGCAGGACAGACCACACAGCAGAATCCGGCACCGATGGCCAGGGAGGATGGCTTCATGGAAATCCCGGACGGGCTGGAAGAGGAGCT
>CAKREL010000083.1 GCA_934317205.1 uncultured Eubacterium sp. | reverse complement strand
CTGATGAATCAGGAGACCAGAGATAAACTGACCAGTGATTATGGATTTTTAAATATTACCGGACAGGATGTTACCTCTGAAGAGGCTGAGAAATACAATGTCCCGGAAGGGGTTTATGTCAGCGGAACTACAGATGGCGGTGCAGCAGCAAAGGCAGGTATCCAGAGAGGTGACATCATCACAAAACTTGGCAATACAACCATTACCTCTATTTCTCAGTTAAAAGACGAATTACAGTATTACAAAGCTGGTGAGACTGTTGAGATTACAGTTCAGAGAAACAGTGACGGAAAAGGTTACCAGGAGCAGACATTGAAAGTTACACTGGATAATGCATCCGAGCAGCAGACCAACACAACAAGCCAGAGCAATAGCAGTCAGTCAGATTCCAATGGACAGTATTCTATTCCTGGATATGGAAACAATGACAGCAGCAATAGCCTGGAACAGTTTTTTGGTTACGGCAATTAAAGATTAGTAAGAAGATAATAAAATAGATACATGCGCATTACAGAAAAAATTACAGTTCACATGTGATATTTGCAAGTGAGCTTTTATCTGTAATGCGTTTTGTATGTGAAAACTTCTTTACGCTGTCTCTATCTTGTGCTAAAATGAACAAAACAGACTTTTACGAGTATTGGAGGCAGTTGAGATGAAGAAAAAAAGAATTGCAATTGCACTTGGACATGATGCGCTGGGAACAACGCTTCCGGAGCAGAAAGAAGCAACCCGTCGTACAGCTAAGGCGATTGCTGATTTAATTCAGGATGATTGTCAGGTGGTTATCACTCACAGCAATGGACCACAGGTTGGAATGATCCATACAGCGATGTCTGAGTTTCACAGATTATATACAGACTATACAGCGACACCAATGTCTGTGTGTTCGGCAATGAGTCAGGGATATATCGGATATGACTTGCAGAATGCAATCCGTACAGAGCTGATGAACCGCGGTGTATACCGTACAGTATCGACAATTCTGACACAGGTTATCGTAGATCCATATGACGAAGCTTTTTATAAACCGAGCAAGATCATTGGACGTGTTATGACAGAAGAAGAAGCTGACGAGGAAGAGAAGAAAGGTAATCACGTTGTAAAGACAGAAGATGGATACCGCAGAATCCTGGCAGCACCGACACCGCATGAAATCGTTGAGCTGGATGCAGTTAATGCACTGATGAATGCAGATCAGGTTGTTATTGCAGCTGGTGGCGGTGGAATTCCGGTACTGGAGCAGGGTACAGTTTTAAAAGGTGCGAGTGCAGTTATCGAAAAAGATCTTATTGCCGGCTTACTGGCAGATGGTGTTGAAGCAGATATGCTGATCATTTTGACTGGTGAGGAATGTGTCTATAAGAATTATGGCACAGATAAGCAGGAACCGATCCGTGAGATGACCTGTGCAGAGGCACAGAAATATATTGCTGAGAGAGAGTTTGGAGAGGGAACTATGCTTCCGAAAATTGAGACAGCAATTTCTTACATCGATGATTATGCAACACGCCGGGTGCTGATTACGAAATTGGGGAGTATCGAAGCAGCTATGGCTGGCCAGACAGGTACAATTATAAAAAAATAAAAACAAAAATGGGGGATAATGCATGATAGAGCGTGTATTATCCCTTTTACAGTTTATATCAGATGTGAGATGACTCCCACCTTTGCAGGTGGTGAACAACAATGCCGAGGGCATTCTTGAATTGGTTAAATCAAATTTACTATATATAAAAATCATTTGATTTTCAAAAGTTACAGGAAAGGAATAGTATACTTATGAAAGAAATCCGTAAAACAAAAATCGTCTGCACACTTGGACCATCTACAGATAAAGGTGATGTACTCCGACAGTTGATGCTGGAGGGAATGAATGTTGCACGTTTTAATTTTTCTCATGGTTCTCATGAAGAGCAGAAAGCGCGTCTGGACAAACTGGTGGCATTACGTGAAGAACTGGAACTTCCAGTGGCATCTTTACTGGATACGAAAGGACCGGAAATCCGTCTGAAAGAGTTAGAGGGCGGTAAAGCAGAATTAAAGGAAGGTCAGCTGTTTACATTGGCACTGGGAGATTTCGTAGGTGACGAAAACCGCGTAGCCATCACATACGAAGATCTTCATAATGATGTCAAAGTCGGTGACCGTATTCTGATCGATGATGGTCTGATTGAAATGAAAGTGGTTCGTCTGGATGATACAGATATTGTCTGTGAAGTTATCAACGGCGGTATGATTTCCAATAAAAAAGGCGTTAACGTGCCAAACGTAGAACTTTCTATGCCATTTATCAGCGAGACAGATTACAGTGATATTGTATTTGGTATTGAAAATGGTTTTGACTTTATCGCAGCATCTTTTACAAGAACAGCTGATGATATTTTACAGATCCGCAAGATACTGGAAGAGCATGATTGCAAGAGCATCAATATTATCGCAAAAATTGAGAATAAACAGGGTGTGGATAATATCGATGAAATCATCCGCGTATCTGACGGTATCATGGTAGCTCGAGGTGATATGGGTGTCGAAATCCCAATGGAGGATGTTCCGGTCATTCAGAAAGTCCTGATTGAGAAAGTATATAAAGCAGGAAAGCAGGTTATCACTGCCACACAGATGCTGGATTCTATGATGAAGCATCCGCGTCCGACCCGTGCGGAGGCGACTGATGTAGCGAATGCTGTTTATGACGGAACCAGTGCCATCATGCTTTCCGGCGAGACAGCTGCCGGTGATTATCCGGTGGAAGCATTGCAGACCATGGTAAAAATTGCATCTCGTACCGAGCAGGATATCAATTATACTTCTCGCTTGAAAAAGCGCGGAATCCTGATTAATCCTGATATTACTAATGCGATTGCTCACGCAACATGTACAACAGCAATGGATCTGAATGCATCTGCAATTATTACAGTATCAAATTCTGGTCGTACTGCACGCATGGTATCCAAATATCGTCCGACTTGCCCGATCATCGGATGCTCTGTTAACAAGGATGTATGCAGAAAAATGAACCTTTCCTGGGGTGTGACTCCGTTACTTGTAGAATTAAAACATAATTCAGATGAGTTATTTGATCATGCGGTAGATAAAGCAGAAGAAATGGGACTGATCAAACAGGGAGAAATCGTTGTCCTGACAGCCGGTGTACCGCTTGGTATTTCCGGAACTACAAACATGATCAAAGTGCATGTGGCAGGACATATTCTGATGCAGGGAAAAGGATTGAATGATAGAACTGCTGCTGCAAATATGTGTGTAGTAAACTCTGTGGATGAATTAAAAGAAAAATTTAAAGCGGGAGATATTATTGTAGCAAAAGACACCTGCAATGAGATGATGCCGCAGCTTAGACTGGCATCCGGTCTGATCATTGAAGCGGAGGGTGTTAATACACATGGAGCAATTGCAGGACTTAGTCTTGATATTCCAGTGTTAGCTGGCGCTGTAAACGCAACACAAATTTTGAAATCTGGTGCATTTGTTACATTAGATTGCAAAAAAGGTGTAGTTAGCTGTAATAGTTAAAACGCTGCCTTTAAATTTTGTGATTTATAAAAAAGAATCTGTGAAAAAAGAACAGGATATAAAAAAAGAACCAGGAGTTTTTGTAAACTCCTGGTTCTTCTTCTTTAACGGTATTTAGATACAATAGCATTCATTTCATCCCAACATGCTTCCATATCGCGCACAAGTTTGAACTGTGTTCGTGCACGGTCAAGATTCTGTCCAGGGCGATGAACGGCAAAATAATGATCTCCTTCCAGATAATCTGTCAGGAATCGAATGCCACACTCTAATGTCATAAGCTTTGCACCCCATGGCAATGTCTCAACTTCCAATGGAGTCAGAGCATCTCCGGCAATTTCCAGAAATCCTTTTGTATATGCTTCAAATAATTCCAGTGAGAAATTAACCTTTGACAGATCCGGCTCATCCTCGGCATTGTGATTGGCACCAAAACGAATGGAATCACCAAAATCATTGGCTGCAAGTCCAGGCATTACAGTGTCGAGATCAATGATACATAGTGCTTCACTGGTTTTGTCATCCAGTAGGATATTGTTTAATTTTGTGTCATTGTGTGTTACACGTAACGGTATTTTTCCTGCAGCAAGAAGGTCTGTCATATAAGAACAGTCTGCTTCATGAGCTTCGATAAAGGCAATTTCTTCAGCAACTTCTGCTGCACGATGCATAACATCAGCAGCGAGAGCTTCTTTGAATTTGCGGAAACGATCCGGGGTATTATGAAAATTCGGAATGGTTTCATGCAAAGTAGAAGCATCATAGTCGGACAGATTTTTCTGGAACTGTCCGAAAGCTTTCGCAGAGGTATAAAAATCGTTAGCATCTCTGCACTGTTGCAGGCAGATGGTATGCTCCACAAAATTATATACACGCCATACGCCCTGTTCGGAATCTGTAAAATAAGGCAGTCCGTTTTTGGTGTGAACCACTGTCATAGTTTCGCGTTCGGTGTCGCCTCCACGTTTTTCAATGACATTTTTCAAATAAGAAGTAACGTTGCAGATATTTTCCATCAGTGCTTTTGGATCGGTAAAAATATCTGTGTTGATCCGTTGCAGGATAAAACGTTTGGTTTCTGATTCGGAAGAAACGGTTACAAGATTTGTAATGTTAATATGTCCTTCCCCATAGGCATTATAAGTCAGTGTGCCTTCTCCCCAGTCGTAGGCAGCGAGGACTTCGTTAAATGCATCAGGTGAAAACTTTGTCATAAATATCTTCTCCTTTTTTATCAATATAGATTTTTGATACTTACATCAGATGATTTTATTGCCATAATGGTGACGGATATAAACCGGCATCTGCCATATCAGCAAGTGCTTTTACAATACCTGGTTTATCCTCACGGTAAGTAACCCCATACCATTTGTCCGGGCTCTGCAGTACTTTTACTGTAGCTTTTTCTTCATCCAGAAGCTGGCTTACAACGGATGGAAGAAAATATTCACCTTTCAGCGGATTGGATTTCATGGCATCATCCAGGAAAGCCGGGAAGCGTGCTTCAGCTTCTTTTATAAAGCTTTCGCTGAATCCCCAGAGATTCATGGATACAATGGTATTTCCATCAATATCGTGCCAGGTCTCACCTTTATCCTCAGTGAAGCGGATGCCTTTTTCATACTGCTCAATCTGAGTGTGCTCAACAACGCGGATCAGGTTAGAGTCAGCATCGGCAGTGCAGACACCGCGGGCAACAGAACCATTTTCTGTAACGGTATTTTTTAACTGATAACCGACCATACAGTAACGATATTTATCATCATCGCTGTGAGTAGAAAGGTAATCATAAATGATTTTAAAGCAGGTTGTGCCATAATAATCATCGGCATTGATAACAGCAAACGGTGCATCAATGAGATGACGAGCTGCAAGAATTGCATGGCATGTTCCCCATGGTTTTTCACGTCCTTCCGGAACGGAATAACCTTCTGGCAGATCATCCAGATCCTGGAATGCATAAGCTACGTTCATGTATTTGGACACACGATCTCCGATAACTTCTTTGAATTCTTTTTCAATGGAATGTTTGATAATAAAAATTACTTTCTCAAACCCGGCGCGGCGTGCATCAAAAAGAGAGTAATCCATGATTACTTCACCGTGTCCACCAACTGGATCCATCTGTTTCAATCCACCATAACGGCTGCCCATGCCGGCTGCCATGACAACTAATACTGGTTTTTTCATATAGCGATATCCTCCATATATAATGAGTAAGTAGCATAAACGGATTGCGAATTTCGCGTTACTATCCGTCTGGTTATTTTTAACAAATTAAAATAAATTACTTAATTGTCGATTACTTTCATTATACGTTTTTCTGCCAGGAAAAACAACGATAAAAACAGAAGAAATATTGTGAAAACGTGTCAAATACGGAAGTAAAAAACACGCAATCAAAAAGAAAAAAATCATAAAAAAAAGAGCTTGCATTTTGTGAAAAAAAGAGGCAAGATAACGGTATGCAAAGGAGATGGAACGATGTATATAAAAAACGGAATGGTATTTTTACCGGAAGGAAGATTTGAACAGAAGAATCTGAACTGCAACGAACGAATCCTTGCAGTGAAAGCAGCAGGTGAGGAGACGGGGATCGATCTGACTGCAGACGAGATGATAGTGGATGCTACAGGAAAGTATATAATTCCCGGATTGGTAGATATCCATTCTCATGGGGCAGTCAATGCAGATGCAAGTGATGCAGATGTGGATGGATTACGGAAAATGTCACGTTACTATGCACAGAAGGGGGTAACAAGCTGGTGCCCGACAACGATGACACTCTCAGAAGAGCAGCTGTTGAAAGCAATGCATGCGATCCGGGATTTTACGTCAGACGGTGCAAATTGCGTAGGTGTGCATCTGGAAGGTCCATTTGTTTCTTACGAAAAGAGAGGCGCACAGAATGCAGCGTATTTGCAGAAGCCAGATATAGAGGAACTGAAAAAATTAAACGAGGCCTGTGGTGGACAGGTTCGTATGATCACGGTTGCCCCAGAGGAAGATAAAAATGATACATTTATCCGGGAGGCAAGTAAAATATGTACCGTTTCGCTGGGACATTCTGTGGCAGATTACGAGCAGGCAAAGGCCGCATTTGAAGCAGGTGCGACACATGTCACACATATGTTTAATGGAATGAATGGTCTGCATCATCGCAATCCGGGGATTATCGGAGCAGCCTTTGATGCGGGAGCTACAGTGGAACTGATCTGTGATGGTTTTCATATTGATCCATCTGTGATTCGTATGACAGCCGCATTATTTGGTAATAAATTGAATTTGATTTCCGATTCTATGCGTTGTGCAGGAATGCCGGAGGGAGAGTATTCCCTGGGCGGTCAGCCGGTGTGGATGAAAGCTGGAAAAGCAACGTTGGCAGATGGAACATTGGCGGGTTCTTCTATCCATTTGATGGACGCTGTGCGAAATGTAGTTCGGTTTGGAGTTCCGCTGGAGCAGGCGATACGGGTTGCAACCCTGACGCCGGCAGAGGCCATCGGATTGGAGTCAGAAATTGGATGCATCAAGGAAGGAGCCAGAGCAGATTTGCTGATTTTGAATCAGGAGCTGGAACTGGAAACCGTGATCATCGGTGGAAATATCTGGAACTAACCGGATATTTATCTCAGTCTAGAAAACTCCCACTTCTGCAAGGACGCCACTGAAAAAGTGGTAAGTAATAACAAGTCTTTCCGAGTGGAAAGCACGACACAATCAATACAATAAAGATACGGGTGTTTTGACACCTATGTCATATATAAAATAAACAGGTAAAATGAGGAGGTTTTTTACAATGAAAATTATCAGAGCAAAAGATTATGACCAGATGAGCAGAAAGGCGGCAAATATTATATCCGCGCAGGTGATCATGAAACCGGATTGTGTACTTGGTCTCGCGACAGGAAGTAGTCCGCTTGGTATTTATCGTCAGTTGATCGAATGGTACAATAAGGGGGATGTAGATTTTTCTGAGTGTTATTCTGTTAATCTGGATGAATATGTAGGATTGGACATTACTAGTGATCAGAGTTATGTTTATTTCATGCACCATAATTTCTTTGATTCCATCAATATTCGTGAAGATCATACTTTTATTCCAAATGGAAAAAATACCGACCTTGCAGCTGAGTGTGAGCGCTATGATAAAAAAATTGCATCTTTAGGAGGAATTGATCTGCAGCTTCTTGGCATCGGACGTAATGGACATATCGGATTTAATGAGCCGGATCATGTATTTACGAAAGGAACACACTGTGTCAGTCTGGCAGAATCTACTATCGAGGCAAATAAACGTTTCTTTGACAGTATTGATGATGTACCACGCCAGGCACTGACTATGGGAATCTGTGATATCATTCAGGCGAAAAAAGTTGTTCTGGTAGCATCTGGTGAGGATAAAGCTGATGCTGTTCAGAAGGCATTTTTTGGACCTGTAACTCCGGAAGTACCTGCATCAATCCTGCAGCTGCATCCAAATTTCACACTGGTTGCAGATGAAGATGCATTGAAAAAAGTACTTGCATGAGCGTGAATAACGTGATATAGTAGACAGCGAAATAAGCATTTAAAGCTTGTTTCGCAAATGGGTGGATTCCCGAGTGGCCAAAGGGGACAGACTGTAAATCTGCTGGCGATGCCTTCGAAGGTTCGAATCCTTCTCCGCCCATTACATATAAAAAAGAATCGAAATGAGCAGAAGAAATCATTCGTGAGAAACCAAAACGGTTCGAATCCTTCTCCGCCCATTACAATAACATTATAATAAAAGGACTTCTTGATGAAGTTCTTTTTTTTTGCGCAGAAAGATGGTAAAATAAAGATATTATAGGGATAGGAGTAACCGTGAATATGGGAATGATTAAAGGAATATGTATCAGTGAGAAAAGAGGTACGCAGAAGCATGAAGTGAATGAGGCAACGCTCATTGCAGACTGGGGCATTGAAAATGATGCACACGCAGGTCACTGGCACCGTCAGGTGAGTTTGCTTTCTCTGGAAAAGATAGAAGCTTTCCGTGCCAGAGGAGTGGACGTTGCATTTGGGGCATTTGGCGAAAATCTGATCGTGGATGGATATGATTTCCGAAATCTGCCGGTCGGAACAAGATTTCGCTGCAATGATGTATTGCTTGAGATGACACAGATTGGAAAGGAATGTCACAGTCATTGTGAAATTTATAAAGTTGTCGGAGACTGCATTATGCCGAGAGAAGGCGTATTTGCCAAAGTACTGAAAGGGGGAAGCATCAAAGTCGGAGATGAATTAGTTCTGGCAGAGTAGGGTAGAATAGAAAAGAACCAATAAATTTACATTGATTTTACACAAAATTTATAAAATGCTGATAGCCGTCGAAACTAAAATGCAATAACATAGAAAGTACGCAGGAATTTTGCAGAACATGAGTGGAAGTACAAGAGGATAAGATATAAAAATGAGTAGAATTTCAAATTTCATACGGGGATTATTTGAAAGAAACTCCGTAAATCAGCAGAGAATGAGCACTACACAGAAGGCCGGATGTGAAAAAAGAACGCAGCCGATGCCTGAAAAGATGATTCAAAAGATACCTGTGGAAAAAAATATGAAAGAGGTATCAGAAATGGAAATACAGAATGCACAAGTGCAGGCAGCTACAGCAAATACTATAAGGAGTGGGGAGCATATGGTACATTCATGTTATGATAATCGGGAGCTTTCGTGGCTGAAATTTAATACAAGAGTGCTGGAAGAAGCAGAAGATTTATCCAATCCATTTTGTGAGCGTCTGTCGTTCGCATCTATTTTTCAGAGTAATCTGGATGAGTTTTTTATGGTGCGTGTTGGTTCTCTTTATGATCAGATGCTTGTGTCAAAAGATATCCGGGATAACAAGACAAATATGACCTGTCAGGAGCAGCTATATGCAATTTTTGAACAGGTAAAACTGCTGACTCAGAGAAAAGACGCTGCGTATGCAGATCTGAAAGATGGTCTGGAATCTTATGATGTAGAAATCTGCAGTTATTCTGAATTGGAAAAACAAGATGTAGAATTTTTGGACACGTATTTTGAGCATGAACTGCGTCCGCTGTTGTCTCCACAGATTATCGGTAAAAAGCAGCCATTTCCGTTTCTGAAGAGCAAAGATATTTATGCGGTAGTTGTACTAGAAAAGAAAAACAGGGATAAACTCGGAATTGTACCATGCAATCTGGATGTTATTCCGCGCCTTGTGCGTATTCCGGGACATGAAAATCGTTTTATGTTGCGTGAAGAAGTGATTCTTCATTATATACCATTGATTTTTGACCGTTA
>CAKREL010000082.1 GCA_934317205.1 uncultured Eubacterium sp. | reverse complement strand
AATTCCGGTGAGATTAATTTTAGCAAAGAACAGATTGAGGCGGCGATCACAGCGATTGATAAACCGCTGACAATCCGTGGAGAGGCACTGACACTTGCAGAATTTGCAGCGTTATCCAATGCTTTTTCAGCAATGCAATAGTTTTGGATATCATCTGTGGAATAAAAATGTAATCTGAGTCATAAAGTTTAGAATGAAAGAAAAATTCAAACTTTATGGCTCAATTTTTATACTGATCATTTTTGTTCCGTATTTGCTGACAGTTTTGATTCGGGGAGACTTTTTGGGAAAACAGGGAGATCCTGTGCAGGAACAGATTGAAAAAGAATTACCTTTTGTAGTGGCAAGGGAAATTTCTGTAAATAGTGAGACAGAATGTCTGGAGGCACAGACAATCATTGCGCGTACCAATCTCTGGAAAAGTTATATAGATAAAAGAAATCAGAATCCTGAAGCAGGCTGGTCAGTATCAGATTCCGGATTGGAAAGGTACACCGCGGAGGAATTGAAAAATATATGGGGGACATCTGCTTACGATGCCAGAATGGAAAAATTCAGACAAGCCGTGGAAGAAACAAAAGGAGAAATCCTGACCTGTGAGGATCAGCCAATTCAGGCGGCCTATCATTACGCTGCAAATTGCAAAACCAGAAATGCATCCGAGGTTCCGGGACAGGAAGGTTACATTTGGCTACAAAGTGTTGACAGCGAAGATGATATGCTTGCGGATGGATTCCTGACGGTCAGTTATATGGAAAAGCAGGATTTTGTGAATGCGTTGGCACAGATTTTTCAGGAAGAGGTGTTGGATACTGATCAAATGCCCGGTGCATTGGAATTATCTAAAAGGGATAGCGCCGGATATGTGACAGAGGTGACATATGGAACAACGGTGGCAAATGGAGAAGCGGTGCGGCAGGTATTACATTTGAACTCCTCCTGTTTCTGGTTTTCAGAGTTAGACGGTAAAATCCGTATTGTCACAAAAGGCATTGGACATGGACTGGGACTCAGTCAGTATGGAGCAAATGAACTGGCAAAAAAAGGGAAAAGCTGCCGTGAAATTCTGAACTATTATTACACCGGTATCAGTATTGAATCATGGTAAAGGTTAAGTTGAGTGTATATAGAAATCGGCATATAACATTGTTTATTGTATTGAATAAATCTATTTTTTTCGGAAAGAATATCAGTAAACACATAAGTAATAACTGGAATCTGGAGGAGAAAAATGGAAAAACAGAAAAAATCGGAAAATAACGAAAAACGGGAAAAAAGGCATGAACTTATCTATAGACAGAAATCTTGTGTGACAGCAGGGGTGGTGACACTGGTGGCAGTCATTGCCATGGCAGGTGCCTATCAGCATGAGCGAAAGTCTGCACAGAGTGAACAGAATAAGACTGTGGCACTGGCAGAAAATGACAGCAAAGAAGGAAAGACAGACGCAGCTTCCACCGATGGGGAAACACAGGAGACAATGGCTGCCCAGACACCTGAGTCTCAGGCTTCTGATACGCTCAGTGCACAAAATAATGCGGCAGATACCTTACAGACAGATCCTGTGCAGGGAAGTGCCGATGCTGGAGCAATCGCAGAGCAGATTCAGACCGGTGAAGAGCCTGTGATGCATTTTCAGGCATCGGATACCATTGCCTGGCCGCTGGAAGGAAATGTGATTTTAAATTTCAGCATGGATCATTCCGTATATTTTGCCACACTGGATCAGTATAAATATAATCCGGCAGTGATCATTGCAGGGCATGTGAATGATAAAGTAACAGCAGCAGCAGACGGACAAGTCATCGGAGTGGATAGTAGCGCAGAAATCGGTCAGACGGTGACGATAGGACTTGGAGACGGCTATCAGGCAATCTACGGGCAGTTGAAAGAACTGGAAGTTTCCGCAGGAGATTACGTCAGCCAGGGAGATACAATCGGTTATCTGGCAGAGCCGACAAAATACTATTCCGTGGAGGGTGCAAATCTGTATTTTGCCATGACAAAGAGCGGAAATCCGATTAATCCATTGGATTATATTCGATAAATGTTTTGTTCACGTATTACGTTAAATCTGTGTATAATAACAGTGTACCGGTTAATATTCGCAATCGAAAAAAATGAATACAGTTTTACCAGAGGAGAAAAATTTTCAGTATTTGGTGTCAGACGTCTCACCTGATATAGGAATAGAATTCTATGCGTGGTCGGTAAAAATTAAGGTACGTGAATAGAATACGGCAGGTTCGATTGCTTTTTATAAGTATGTTCAGGGTGTGCAGTTAAGAGAAACGTGTATTGTGCACCTTGAACAAAGAAAAGTAATTGGACAATACGCAAGACAAATGGAGAAAACATGAGAGAAGCAACAAGAAATTATACATATATTCTAAAGTGTGGGGATGGAAGTCTCTACACCGGATGGACCAATGATATCGCAGCGCGTCTGGAACAGCACCGCAGTGGAAAAGGAGCAAAATATACACGGGGACGCGGCCCGTTGCAGCTGGTATATTTGGAAGTGCATGACACGAAATCAGAAGCAATGAGCCGTGAGGCCAGAATCAAACGTTTTACAAAAAGTGAAAAAATGAAACTGCTTGCCGCAGAAGGATGGCGCTCGGAGTTGACTGTGGCGGAACAGGATCTGCTGGGATAAAACTTTGCACGAAAGAGGGGGTTACTTGTATGAACTCATTATTTGATGATTTGAAACAAGGATTAGAAGAAGCGATAGATTTATAAAAAAGTGTTGGGACAGAAAAAACGGATATGAATATGCCTATTAGAAAATATTCGAAAGAAGAGATTTGCGAAATTATTTCATTTACAGAGATTAAAAAATGAGCTGCCGAATATTTCAGGTAGCTCATTTTGCTATAATCAGGAAATATAAAAAATTGGGATGCAACCATCTATCTTTGTTTGCTGTTATATATTGTGTAAGTAAATATATAACAAAGGAGATGGAAGAGAGTATGAAACGAAGAAAAATAATTTGTATGATGTCAGCGGTGTGTTTAGCAGGAGTGTTATTTTTTATGCCATGTGCTATACCTGCTATGGCTGCAAGTGAAAAAGGAAGTAATAGTTATGGATTGAATCAGGTTTCGGCAGAAGATTTATCTGGTATTAAAGCTTGTGAATCAGAAATGTTAGAATTTCTACAAGATGTGATAGAATCATCAGAAGAAATTCCAGATATCGTTGATTACACATATTTGTATAAAGTATACGAGGCAGACATTTTAGGGGAAAATGTAGAACAAGATTTAAAAGAAGCTGCTTATTCTTATGTGTTGGATTGGTGCATAAATGGAACTGAATATGAAATCACATATTCGATAGGAAGACAGCCCAGAAAAGATGTTAGTTTTTCCGAGAATGAATATCAGGAATTAATGGAACAGGCTGGAAAATGGGGGGTAAGTTCTATTGGAATAATTGATTCTGATAGTATATCTTATAAATCGGCAATGGAAAAGTGTGATAACTTAGAATGTGATGACGTGGTGATATGTGCTGGGTTAGAGGGATATGGTTGGCCAGTTATTATTGGCATTTCTGAAAACGAGGCTGAAACGATTGCGCCAGTTTATGGTGAAAGTGCTTATGATGTGTTTTCAAGGCCAGAAGCGCAAGCATATAAGATATGTGATGATAATGTGTATGATTATGCAGGAATTTATGAATTGACAGAACAATCGGTAAAAGAGAAGGTAATAGAAAGTGAAGAATTCCAGATGGATTTAAAGGATACATTTCAGATTAATGAGGTGGTTCCATATAATTCCATCCAATTGGCAGTGACAAAATATAAACAGGAAAAATCGAATTGGTGTTGGGCCGCTTGTGCACAAATGGTGGGAAAGTATATAACGAAAACGGTAAAAGAGCAATCTGTGATTGTTAAACATGTAAAAGGTGCAGTTATAGACGATGGTGCAACATATGATGAAATGAGTACTGCGATTAAATATGCGACAAGTTCATCTTCGTTATATAGATATACAACACCGGATTTTAGCGTGATTCATAAAGCTGTATATGAAAAGGTTCATCCAGGTGTAATTGCAATTGTATGGGACACAGGATATGGGCATTCTATGGTGATAAGCGGATCAAATGATAGTGAACAAAAAATGTATTTAATTGATCCTGCGGCGGGGGTAAGTAATGCATGGTATTCTTATACAAAATTAAAAAATGGGACAACCATTAGTGGAAAGTCAGGGAAAATAACCAGGATATGGTTAATTCAATGATCAAGAAGTGACTAGTTGAATAATGATTTTTAGATTAATCAGAGTTTTTAAGTGACTAGAAATGGTTCGAGGGTACACTTATTTCTGGTTTAGCTAATAAGAAAGTCCGTCAAGGATACGTTTTGCTACTGTATTGTAGCTACGTCCTTGACGGATTTGTCTATTATTTAGCAATCAAAGAGAACTAAATTTTTTCTCTATCAAGAGTAACATTGATTATAAAAACTAGATTATCGTTTTATTTACTAAAACAGATGGAAGCATTATAATTAAAATGAAAATAATCTATTATAATCAGAAGTGCATATTATGAAATTCTACTTTGGGGGAAGTACATGACGGATTATGAAATTATAGAGCTTTATTTTAAAAGGGATGAAGCGGCAATTACAGAAACTCACAACAGATACGGAAACTATTTATATGTAATTGCAAACAATATATTGCATCATCATCAGGATTCGGAGGAATGCGTGAATGATACATACTATCAGGCGTGGAACCATATCCCGCCCAGGCGGCCGGATCCGTTGCGCTGTTTTCTGGCAAATATTGTGAGAAATCTGGCGATTAACCGATATGAGTATAATCATGCGGATAAGCGGGATAAGGGAAAAAATACAATCCTTGACGAGATAGAGTTTATGCTGCCACACAATGAAAGATTAGAGGATGATGTCGTATTCCGCGACTGGATCAATCGTTTTTTGAGTACATTGAATCAAGAGCAGCGTATGATTTTTGTTCAACGTTATTACTATTGTTATGACATATCGGAGATTGCACAATACCATAAATGCAGTGCGTCAAAAATAAAATCCGTGTTATTTCGGGTACGGAAAAAGTTGAAGAAATATCAGATGGATGATTAGAATTGTGCAAAGGAGATGGATGATGGAGAAAAAAGAATTTTTTGAAAAACTCAATCTGATTGATGACAAATATAAGCTAGAAGCAGAAATCCCGGAACAGAAAGTCAATATTCAGAATAAAAAGAACACAAGGGACGGATACAGAAAAATATTGTATGTGGCAGCAGTTGTTGCTGTATTTATTCTGGTGGGGAAAGTTGGATTTGAACATTATAAAGTGGAACATATTGCATCAAATGGAGTGCAGATGGATAAAACCGTGAAAGTCGGTGCGGATTCAGAAACGAATAAAATTGATGTAAATGCAAATTCCTGTGAGGAGTATTTTTCATACTTTGGTGTGAATAGCATAAATGAGATAAAAAACATTACGATTGACAGTCTGACGTTCGACAGTAATGGAGAGCTTGATTTAGAACAAAGCAGACAGATAACAGATAGGCAAAGCATAAAGCAGATATACGATATTTATCTGAATGGAACCTGGGATGATGCCGATATGATGGCTGTCGGTGAAGTACTTCAAGAAGAGGAAAACAGAAAATACATGATGGTGTTTGAAACCAATGAAAACAAGAAAATAACAATCATTTATTATGCGGATCCGGGATATTTAAGCCTGTATGATGCTGATTACATGATTGCATTATCTACAGATCAGAATCAGAGCCTGCTTCATATTATCGAAGATTAAATAAACAATGTATCTGTTTCTTGCAGCAATATAAAAGTTCCCCATAGTATTCGATGCTTGTATAAAGGAATACTGAGGGGAACTTTTGAATATTTATCTTGAAATAATCATTTTGCAGATCGGATTTCCCATAGAGGAAAATTTCTGCTCGTATTCCGTCATGACATTTCCCTGATTCAGTTTTTCATCGTGATGCAGATCCCAGGTAAAAGCATCCAGATGCCATCCTGCCGGTTCTACCTGCTCTAAGGAAAACTGGAACAGATCTTTGTTGTCCGTCTTGAATTCTACATGACCTTCCGGTTTCAGAATCTTGTCATATCTGCCAAGGAAGGTCTGGGAGGTCAGGCGGCGTTTTGCGTGACGATCCTTCGGCCATGGATCGGAGAAGTTCAGGTAAATACCATCCACTTCATGCTCTGCAAACATATTGCAGATATTTTCTGCATCCATACGGATGAAGCGCAGGTTTTCCGGCTGAGTCTCCATGGCGTCTGTTTTTTCAAGGGCGCGGACAAGCACGCTGGAGTATTTTTCAATTCCGATATAGTTAATATCCGGATTTTGCAGTGCAAGGGTAGTGATAAACTGCCCTTTCCCCATGCCGACTTCGATGCGGATCGGATTGTCATTTCCAAATATCGTATGCCAGTTGCCGGCCTGCGGGTTTTCTTCCAGGAAACACAGCGGATGATCGGCGATGGTTTCCCGGGAGCCCGGTACATTTCTTAATCTCATAAAAATAATTCCTTTCATTGTAAAAAAGTAAAAAATGATTTTTCAGTAAAAATTCCATTGAAAAAGCAATGGAAGTGTAATCACTATGTTACTATAAGTTTCATGGTGCGACAAGAGAAATACCTCTGTTTGACAGAAAAATGAGCGTGATTTCATTAAGATATCCTGAATTTTTTGCCATATTGCCTGTTTCTTGGCGTTGGAGCGGTGTTTTGGCTGGACGGAATTTGCGAATTTTGCTATGATAATTATTATGTAAATTTTTCTTTATACAGATTTTTCTATCTCTGATAGAAAAAAGAAAATAATCCACACATTTGTGGGAAAAATAGAGATAAAGGCATGCAGGTTTGCAAATTACATTGTCTGTCTGCGTATTTGGAGGAAGAAATGAAAAAAATATTAAAAAGAGTGACAGGTATTTTTCTGTGTGCAGCAATGGCTGTTGGTATATTTGGCACGACCCGGGCTTTTGCAGAGGGGGCAGATGCCAGTGCAGATAATACACAGACCCAGGAGGCTGCCCAGTGGCCGACAGGCCCGGAAGTACAGGCTGGCAGTGCCATCATTATGGATGCAGCTACAGGAACGGTTTTATATGAAAAAGATGCTGATACTCCGCGTTATCCGGCAAGTATCACCAAGATTATGACGACATTGCTGGCATTGGAAAATTGCAGTCTGGATGAGATGGTACATTTTGGCGCAACTGCCGTATATGAAAATGAGGGTGGAACGTCTCATATTGCCAGAGATCTGGACGAAGAGATGACACTGGAGCAGTGTCTGTATGCGATCATGCTGGAATCAGCCAATGAGTGTTCCTATGCGGTGGCAGAGCATGTCGGCGGCGGTGATTATCAGAAATTTATCGATATGATGAATGCAAAGGCGGCAGAGCTGGGCTGTACCAATACGCATTTCAATAACTGTAACGGTCTGCCAGATCCCAACCACGTTGTCAGTGCCCGTGACATGGCACTGATTTCCAGAGAGGCAATTAAAAATACGATGTTCCGTAAAATTGTCGGAACCGTGCGTTACGAGATTCCACCGACAAACAAACATGCAGATCCGACACCTTTGAATAACCATCACCAGATGATCAGTGCCTACAAAGGGCGTCAGAATTTGTATGATTACTGCATTGGTGGAAAAACAGGATGGACATCTGATGCGGGAAATACACTGGTAACTTTTGCAGAAAAAGACGGTATGACACTGATCTGTGTCGTTATGAACTGCAGCGCAGGTGGTCAGTATACAGATACAAGAACTTTATTTGATTATTGTTTTGAAAATTTCAAGATGTATAACGTGGCGCAGAATGAGACACGTTATGAGAAGGCGCAAAGCAGCGGTAATACCCTGTTTACAGAATGGAATGCATTTGCAAAAGTGGATGATGATGCACAGATCATCCTTCCGGCTTCTGCAAACTTCCTTGATACACAGACAGAAATAAATTACGATCAGACCAGTGATAAGATACTGGGCACATTGGTATACTCCTATGGTGGCAGACAGGTCGGAACTGCAAATGTGGTGACAACTGGCGCCAAAGTAACGGAATATCCATTTGGGGAGAAATCCGGTACCGTGCAGAAATCAGACAACACGAAAGAAAATGCCACATCTACAGTGGCAGAAGCATCTGATAAAAATAAGACAGATGGATCAAAGAACGGTACAGGAAAGAAAAACAGTCTTTCAATCAGCAGAAATAAGTTGTTATTGATTGGTGGCGGTGTGATAGCAGCAGTTGTGATCGTTCTTGTAATCTGGTTCCTGTACAATAATATCTGTTGTTTCTGTCGTGGCAAAAAACGGCGCGACCGCCAGTATAAGACGATTAAGAATAACCGTAAATGGAACCGCCGCGGCGGAAGAAGATAGTCTTGTTTTTAGTAACTGTGTCGTGGGCGGGTAGTGAAAGAAAATTGAGCATGCCCGCTTTGCAGTAAGTTATCATCCGATATGATTTTTGTGGAAAATACTTGAGAAATAATTAACAAAAATTTAATAGAAATCGTGCATGATACAAGATAAATCCGCAGAAAATCTAAAAAAAGTATAAAAATAAAAACAATCCAGGCACGAAAAAGTGTTTTTTTTAATAACAAAAATGGATTAAAAAACGGGAAGCTTTTATGGAAAATGGAAGAAAAACGTTAAAAATGGAAAAATGAAAGCTAACATATCCATAAAATGGATTATAGTAATGCACAAAATGCATTACCATACAAGGCATTGTGCAATATGCACATAAAATACAATGGCACATACTGGTGTTTTGGTAAAATGTGTTGACTTTAAGACCTCCTTAAGCTAAAATAACCTTGTTTTCAGGGCAGACAAATGCAGCTGTCGATTTATTTATATATGAATTGACATATATAAACGAGATTAGTATGCATGATCTGTTCCGGTGAAGTTGTTGCTGCAACAAAGAAAATGGTTTTATGGTATTTAGGAGGAAAGTTGAAATGAACAACAAAAAGACTAGCAGCTGGAACCTTGGTGTAAAAGGTTACATCATCGTAATTCTGGCATTCTTCTCATGTTATGTGTATTCAGCACTGACATCTGATTCTCTGAACGTAACCCGTGACGTATTTATCGGTCTTGGTATCAACCAGGCAGCGGTTTACGCAATGTCAACAATCGCAGTACCGTTCGGTATCATCGGTAGTATCATTCTCGGTCGTCTGATCAACAAACATTCAATCCGTCTCTACTGGGGACTGAGTATGATCATCACAGCTGTATTTACAGTTCTGATCGGTCAGGTACACAATACCGTTGGTGTTGTAGTCTGTTATGTAGTAATCTACACATTCTCTCTTGCATCCGCTATGCTGCTTGCAGGTGAGATCATCGGACACTGGTTCCCGACAAAACGTGGTGTAGCTATGGGTCTTTGTACCGCAGGTTATCCGTTATCTGCAGCTACAACATCTGCAGTAGCAGGTATGTTTGTAGGAACTGTTGGTTATTCTGCATATTATATTGCAATTGCTGTTATCGCAGTTATTGTTGGTATCGTAGTAATTCTTTTCGTTCGTGATTTTCCGGAAGAAAAAGGTGGTTACCCGGATAACAATCCAGCCTTCGATAATGAGAAAGCAAAAGCAGAGCATCAGGCAGCACTTGAGTACTTAAAAACATCCAAATGGACAGCTGGTAAATGTCTGAAAACAGGACGTATGTGGATCCTTTGGATCGCAGTTGGTATCACAGGTTTCATGTCCATGGGTATCATGTCCAACTTCGTAACAAAATTCATGGTTATGGG
>CAKREL010000081.1 GCA_934317205.1 uncultured Eubacterium sp. | reverse complement strand
AGGCGATGTGCAATCACAAAAGTAGTACGTCCTTTTGCAAGAATTTCCAGAGATTCCTGTACCACTTTTTCACTTTCATTATCTAAGGCGGACGTTGCTTCGTCAAAAATCAGAATTGGCGGATTTTTCAAAAATACCCGGGCAATAGAAAGACGCTGCTTTTGTCCACCGGACAATTTCACACCACGCTGTCCTATATCTGTATCATATCCGTCCGGAAAACTCATGATAAATTCATGAGCATTGGCCTCTTTTGCCGCTTTTATCACATCTTCTCTGCTGGCCTCCGGCTTTCCGTAACGAATATTTTCCAGAATAGTTCCTGCAAACAGATACACATCCTGCTGCACGATTCCGATATTATTGCGCAGATCTGCCAGCTTGATTTTGCGGATATCCTTACCATCTACACGGATTGTACCATCTGTCACATCATAAAAACGTGGAATCAGACTGCACAACGTACTTTTTCCTGCGCCGGAACTTCCCACAAGTGCCACATACTCTCCCGACGGAACGTTCAGATTTACATGATTCAGGATCATCTGATCACTGTCTGCATAATGAAAAGACACATTTTCAAAACAGATCGCGCCTTTTACATCCTTCAGTGGCTGTGCATCCGGTGCATCCTTAATATCAGGCACCACCGAGATCATTTCCATAAAACGTTCAAATCCGGAATAACCATTCTGGAACTGCTCCGTAAAGTCAATCAACGTTTTTATCGGCTCAGTAAATACATTAATATACAGTAAAAATGTGATCAGATCCGTGATATTCCCTTTTCCTCGAGCAATCATCACACCACCGGACAGCATTACAACAACTGTGATCGCAGTTGTAAATGCAGTCAGGCCGGCATTGTAGCCACCCATATAACGATAACTGTTTTTCTTTGCATCCAGAAATCCATCATTTCCTTTTTTGAACTTTTCATTCTCAATTTTCTCGTTGGCAAAAGATTTCACCACGCGGATGCCAGACAGATTATCTTCGATCTGACTGTTAATATCTGCAATTTTGACGCGGTTCATGCGAAAGGCACGCTTCATTTTTTTATTAAATACATAAGCATATACCAGCATGACCGGAACAAGTACAAACGCTGCCATCGTCAGCCGCGGACTGATATTTATCATAATAAGAAATGCACCGATGATACGGATCAGTGAAATTACGATATTTTCCGGTCCATGATGCAGCAGCTCCGTGATATCAAATAAATCTGAAGTAATACGGGACATCAGCTGTCCAACTTTCTGGTCATCATAGAAACGGAAGGACAATTTCTGATAATGCGCAAAAATCTCCGCACGCATGTCGTACTCAATTTTTGCACCCATGACATGACCATAATTTGCTATAAAATAGTTGCAATAACACTGCGCAGCGATCAGTACAAGCATGATCACGCCCAGTCGCAAAATCATATTCAGCGCCTGGCTGCTTTCCCAATGCACAACTTCAGATGTGATGTAGCGTACGACCAGTGGAATCACAAGTGATACCGCGGCTGCGCCAAATGCAAAAATCATATCTGCAATAAAAATTCCCATATACGGCTTGTAATATGAGAACAACTTCTTTAAATTTTTTCTCATGTTTTCTTTCCCCTTTGTATAAACTGTAGTCTAATATACGTTACTGTCCTCAAAAAGTCAAACCCTTGACTTTCTCTCCTAATAGGTTCACTATATCCTTATACTAATTGTGATGATCTACGATTATTCTATTTCAGAATAATTGAAAATCAATCTGTATCTTTCATTTAAGGAGGTTATTCTATGACACCTAAACAGAAATATTATAAAGTTGCCGCAGAAACGATTCTGAAAAATATTGAACGCCGCGGCTATGAAGGATGCTACTGTGAAACCAGTGAAGAAGCAGTAAAAAAAGCTCTTTCTTATGTAGCACCTGGCTCCAGTGTATCTTTCGGTGGTTCCATGACCATGAATGAATGTGGTCTGATGGACGCTCTGCAAAAAAGAGATGATATTACTTTACTGGATCGTTCCAAAGCCTGTTCCCCGGAAGAAATCAAGGAAATTTATCACAAAGCTCTGTCCTGTGACTACTATTTTATGAGTACAAATGCTATCACTTTAGACGGTCAGCTGGTCAATACGGATGGAACCGGAAACCGTGTAGCTGCTTTGATCTATGGTCCGGAAAATGTAATCATCATTGCCGGCATGAATAAGGTTACATCCACTCTGGAAGAAGCTGAATCCAGAGTGAAAAATATCGCTTCTCCACCAAATGCCATCCGCCTGGACCGTAATACACCATGTGCCCTGACCGGAAGCTGTCACGACTGTTTTTCTGAAGGATGCATCTGTAGCCATACCGTCATTACACGTAGAAGTGCTATCAAAGGACGCATCAAATTGATCCTGGTAGGAGAAGAACTGGGCTACTAAACTTACTTCAGAGACTTATAAGCCAAAAAATATCAAGGATACAAGAAATCCGCCACCAAGTAAAAACCCATTTCCATCATTTAACATATCAATGATGGAAATGGGTTTTATATGATTAAGTTTACATTTTCTCCGGTGCATCAAATCCAAGAACGCCGATGCATGTCTCCAGAACATCTCTAGTCAGTTCTAAGAGACGAATATAACCTGCCTGTACAGCCACATCCTCTTCTATCATAATCTTTGTCTCATGATAGAAATGATTCAGGGCATTTGCCAGTCCGTAAATATAGGCACAAATCTTGTGAGGTGCAAGTTCTTCCGCTGCATTTGTCATTACTTCATTAAAACGAGCCAGTTCCAACATCAGGTTTTTCTCGCTTGCAGAATGTGCTGCCTGAATAGTATAATCTGCTGCGGATTTTCCACTCTCTGCATATTTTTTCAAAATAGACTTGATACGTACAATCGTATACAGAATGTATGGACCTGTATTTCCCTCAAAGGAGATAAAGCGGTCAATATCAAAGATGTAATCTTTGGAAGCCTGATTAGACAGATCTCCATATTTTATCGCAGATAAGGCAACCTGCTTTGCTGTCTTCTCCGCTTCTTCTTTCTCCATAGTATTATTTTCAGCAATTTTCTGATACATCTCATTCTGAATATCACCAACCAGTTTCTCCAGACGCATAACACCGCCTTCACGAGTCTTGAATGGCTTGCCATCCTTACCATTCATTGTACCAAAGCCGATGAATTTCAGTTCTGTATTATCATCTACCAGACCTGTTTTCTTTGCACAACGGAATACCTGCACAAAATGAAGTTCCTGACGTTTGTCAGCCAGATATACCATCTGATCCGGATGATAATCCTTCATACGCCATACAATGGTTGCAAGGTCTGTGGTTGTATACAAAGATGCTCCATCTGATTTCAGGATCATACATGGCGGAATCTCTTTTGCGTCTGTCTCTTCACTGACATCAACAACCAGTGCACCCTCACTCATATAAGCGAAACCATCTTTTTTCATCTGCTCGGCCATCGGTGCAATGTATGGATCTGCATCAGACTCACCTTTCCACAAATCAAAAGAAACATTTAAGCTGTCATAGTTTTTCTTCAGATCTGCAATGGACACAGACAGAATATGTCTCCAAAGTGCAATGTACCCTCTTCTTCCTTTCTGCAATTCAAACGTAGCCTGCATAGCTGCTTCTTTGTAAGCGGCATCTTCTTTCGACTTTCCACTTGCAGTCGGATAGATTTCCTCTAATTCAGAAATAGTAAATGGTGCCTCTGCCGGGTATTCTCCTTCATAGGATTCATCAAAATAAACAAGCTCCGGTTTACGCTCATGAAGCTCTGTGATGATAAGTCCCATCTGAAGTCCCCAGTCGCCCAGATGTACATCACCGATAACATTATGACCAATGTAACGGCTCATACGTTTTACACTCTCACCGATAACTGCAGAACGAAGGTGTCCGACATGCAGCGGTTTTGCCACATTTGCTCCGCCGTAATCTACGATAATAGTCTTCGGCTCTGCTATTTTCTCGCATCCGTAACGCTCATCTGTCTGCATTTCGCGCAGATATTCTGCCAGATATTCCTCAGATAATTTCAAATTCAGGAAGCCCGGTTTTACAGATTCTACAGAAGAAAACATCTCTGCATCCTGCAGACGTGCTGCTACATCATCTGCGATCATGAATGGTGCTTTTTTATACTGTTTTGCAGCAGCCATAGCGCCGTTACACTGAAACTCGCACAGATCTGGTCTGTTAGACAATGTAACTTTACCGAATTTTTCTTCGTATCCGGCTTCCACAAAAGCATTTGTTACCTCAGCGGTAATATTATCTAATAATTTTTTCATGTGTACCTCCCGGTTTCAATCTTTCTAATTGGCAATTGTTTTTATTCTAACATTATTTCTAATGTAGTGCAACGACCTGAACCACTTTTTTCTTTTTCGTTCTTTGGAATATTATTTCTGTTTTTGAGCAAGCTTTTTAATACATTAAATCTAATCTGAATATAATTAACCGGAGGCAGCAAACTATGTCATCTTATAAAGTCGAAATCTGTGGAGTCAACACTTCTACACTCCCAATCCTGAAAGAATCTGAAAAAAAAGAATTGTTTACACGAATCAAAAATGGCGATTTAAAAGCCCGCGAAACCTATATCCGCGGTAATCTCAGACTGGTTCTCAGCGTAATCCGCCGTTTTTGGTCATCTAATGAAAATGTTGACGATCTGTTTCAAATTGGATGCATTGGTCTCATCAAATCTATTGACAATTTTGACCCTACGCTAGATGTCAAATTTTCTACTTATGCCGTACCGATGATCATCGGAGAAATCCGCCGTTATCTAAGGGACAACAGCTGTGTCCGGGTCAGTCGCTCCCTGCGGGACACGGCCTACAAAGCCATTCACGCCCGGGAGCTGATGACTCGAAGTAATAACCGTGAGCCTACGTTAGAAGAAATATCCAAAGAAATCCAAATTTCAAAAGAGGATATCACTTTTGCCCTGGATGCCATTCAAACTCCTGTCAGTCTTTATGATCCGGTATATACCGATGGTGGCGAACCACTGTTTATTATGGATCAGATCAGTGACAAGAAAAATAAAGAGGAACGATGGGTAGAAAAACTGTCGCTCAGCGATGCCATGAAACGATTAAACTCACGGGAAAATCACATTATACAACTGCGGTTTTTCGAAGGCAAAACCCAGATGGAGGTGGCGGATGAAATTCATATCTCCCAGGCACAGGTGAGCCGCCTTGAAAAATCGGCTTTAAAAACCATGCGAAATTACCTTGCAACTTAAATTATTCATTTATTAAGTTTTCATTTACCAATACACCATGAACCACAAAACGCTTGTTTTCTCCCGCTTTGCTGCAGGTAGACAATGTCACGATTTTCTGGTCTTTTGTCGGGTGTATTCCTGTATCTTTCATGGAAGATGACACCATCCGGTCGATCAATGACTGCCATGCATCATCCGGGCCATAACCTACCGTATAAACTTCATCATTCTCGTCTACATCATAATAAGAAAAAATCTGGTAACGCAGCACTTTATCCTCTGTGTAGATATTAAAATATTGGTTATTCTCGTAAAATCCCTCATCGTTTTTATAACGTTTGAGATCTCCAAACATTGTTGTATTACGCATGTTATGGCCATAAACAATCGAGTGATAATCTGAGAAATCCGGATTGTTCAGCCCTTCCAGGAAAATACAGCCTGCGATGTGATAATTTCCATAAATATCACTGCGCAGATAAGTTTCGTCATCACCAGAATATAAAATCGGATAACTGATATGCACGTCATCATAATTGTCAAAACGCAGCCATGCTCTGATATCTGCATTTTCTTTCTGAAGTGCCTGGAACTGGATCCTGGTGCCATCCTGCCAGATTGCACCAGTCCCCCCATCCGGATTTACTACATATTTGGACTCCAGCGTCTGAAATGTCTGTTCGGACTCCTGATAATCCTTGCGGATTCCTACAAGCTTTACAAGTGAAAAAATCATCACAGCCAATGCGATCAGAAAAATGATCAGTGTCACAGGATGTCGTTTTTTCTTTTCTTTTTCTCTCACGTTTTCCGCTCCTTAACCCACATCTAGTATACGACAACCGGATAACCAATTTTCGCATTTTCATAAATAGTTTTCATTGCACTATATGGTGTATTGACACATCCATGAGAACCACGGGTCTTATAGATAGAACCACCGAATTCACTTCTCCAGGAAGCATCATGAATACCAACATCACCATTAAATGGCAGCCAGAAAGATACATCTGAATTGTAATCCTGTCCAGTCAGCGTATAATTTGGCATTCTGGCGTCAATGGCCCATACGCCGCCGGATGGTGTACTATGTCCTGCTGCCACATTTCCAGTTACCACTGGTGTAGATACAATGCATTTTCCATCTTTATACATCCACATCGTCTGCTCAGAAATACTTACTTCGATATACGTACCGCCAATATCATTGGTATCACGGCAAACTCCACTGTACAGGTATACTGGTTCAACTGTCGTAGTTTCTCCCTTCAGCACCAGTTCTTTTAACTGCTCTACTGTCTTTTTCTTATTAATACACCAGCCATAATCTCCACCTTTCAGTGTAATGGTCTGGCCACTGTGTGTGGTAAATTGTCTGCTCAATCCAAAGGTATCATATTTCAAGCCAAGCTGATGTACATACTCTGTAATTTTCTCATCATCCAGAGAATAAGAATAATTGTCACCAAATGTGATCCAGTCAGCAATATCATCACTGTCCACAACTTCTTTGCGGTCACTGAAATCATAGGTGATTTTTGCAGTCAGTAGTTTATTGGCATCTTCACATTCCTGCTCCAACTTTTCATCATCTTTGTATACACCTGGTTTTATGTAACAGTCAGTTTCATCCAGTGATACCGTCTCTGCGCCCTCTTCCAACGCTTTTTTAATTGCTGCATCTGCCTTACTCATATCCAGCTGATTTCCCTGAGTTTCTTCCACTACATGGAATTTTCCATCACTGAATTCCAGATGTGCATCTGTCGGAGCGCTCATATTTTCTTCCTGAATACATTTTAAGCTTGCGATCTTCTGATTTAATAAAGTATCATCTACAACAATTCCAAGATTGATCTCGTCTTTTGAAGTTGCTCCCATCAAAAACCATAAAAATGCATTCTGGTCAGCAAAGAGTTTATCAAGTTCTCCCTGATCATCGTATTTTAACTGAATGTCGGAAGCGCCAATCTGCTCATCACCATCTCTTGTCTGGATCGTCAGCGTATACGCATTCAGCTTATCATTGATTTTCTCCTTTATGGAAGATACACTCTCATTACGCAGTGAAATTCCAAAAGCACTTCCTTTGCTGTAAAAATGTCTGCTGTAATAAACAATACCTGCAATATACAAAACAGCTACTACAGCAATTACAATACTCATAATCCTCCGAAGCTTTTTCTGACTGCTTCTCTGTCTTTTTAATTCCTGTCTTAATTTTGTCTTTTGCACAATTATTACTTCCTTTGTATTTTCTTTTCGCTTACGCGTCATTTTTTCGCCAGTTATTTCATATTGTAACGCATTTTTATTTTTCATCAACCTTTCCTTGAAAAATTAATAAAATTGTAAAATATTACTCTATAGATAAAGCTTTGGGTGTCAATACACCCAAAGCCTTATTATTCGTAACGCGTAATTTCTTTCTTCAACTGCCGCATAATTTTCTTCTCCAGCCTGGATATATAAGACTGTGAAATCCCCATCTGATCCGCAACTTCCTTTTGCGTATATTCTTTGCCGCCAACTCCAAGCCCATAACGCAGTTCAATAATACTCCTTTCTCTTGCAGACAGTTTCGCAATCGCCCGTTTCAGAAGCTTTTTCTCCACCTCAAGCTCCATATCTTTGTATATAATATCTTCCTCTGTGCCAAGAATGTCAGAAAGCAGAAGCTCATTTCCATCCCAGTCAACATTTAACGGTTCATCAAAAGACACTTCCATTTTCATTTTACTCGTTCTACGCAAATACATCAGAATTTCATTTTCAATACAACGGGAGGCATAAGTAGCCAGTTTGATATTTTTTCCCGGATTGTAGGTATTAATAGATTTGATCAGACCGATCGTTCCAATAGAGATCAGATCTTCTACACCAATTCCTGTATTATCAAATTTTTTTGCTATGTATACAACCAGACGCAAATTGTGTTCGATCAATCGTTTTCGCGCCTCTTCACCGCCTTCTGTTCCAAGCTGCATAATACAGTCATTCTCATCCTCACGCTCTAAAGGAGCCGGAAGCACATCTGTACCTCCGATATAATGCACATCATTGGATTTCAAAAAAAGAAGATTTTGTATCGTCGGAATCAGTTTCAGCTGAAATTTTCCCGGCACAGACACTTTCAAATACATACGCAGATACCTTTTACCCTTTCTATTATTTCCTGCTTTTGTACTTTAGCGAGACAATCAAAAATATGCCGCATTCAGCAACAGCTGAACCTTAGGGCATTGCATTATTTCTCCTTTGTGCAGTCCGACTTCCGGATGCTTGATCTCTACAACCGATCCACGATGATAAATAATCATCCGATCCAAAGTCATCACTTCTAATCTGCCATCACTTCCGTGGATCGTTTGATAACCAATCATGTGCGTGCCTGAAAGTTTTTTTTCTGCCTGCAATTCAATCAGAATTTCCTGTTGCAGGATAGACACCGGTCTTCCATTTATAGGATCCCTCAATAAATTTCCACTATCACAATATGCCTTTACCATTACTTTCTGATCCTGAATCCACAGTTCTACCTGACAGATTCCTCCTGTCACCTTTCTGCGAAGTACATAAATGACAAACATCACAGCTGCCAGTATTCCGAAAAAAATGATTTGTACGGTACTGTTTTCAAAATAAACTGCCATACTGTTCTGTACTCCTCCCATCACAAATATGACAATATATACTGTCAGAAGTGCCCTCAGATAACCTGCAATATCTCTGACACCAAATACAAACCATGTCATCAGTGGATGTACTACTCCATGCAGCAATATGCTGCTATAGAGCATATTCGTATGTAACAGTAACATCATCGACAACAGTGTGCCAATTGTACAAGCCAGCACACAACGCCCCAGGCGGATCTGACGATTCAATGCCACCCCAGCTGCCAGCATAGCACTGGCATCAAGTAATATATTTGTCAGAAAAAATATATCCGCATACCATTCATAAATCACCTTTCACCTCCCTGCTTCTAAAGTATATAAAAAGCCCCGCGCATTTCTTGTCGAAATCGCGGAGCTTTTTTAGAATTCAAGAATGCTCTCGGCATTCTTGTTGCTCGTCACCTGCAGAGGTGGGAGTCATCTCACATCTGATATAGCCTTAAATCCGTATCTTTTATCTCTTTGTATTTTTCAGGAATTCCGGAATCTTGATGTCACGTGGTGCAACAGTCGGAGTTGGTTTCTGCGGACGCTGGATACCATTAAAGTTCTGAGCTGGTGTCACTGGCTGAACCGGTGTCACTGGTGTACCTGCTGTACGAGCCATGTTCAGTGTATTGCCTCCATTGAATTTCATGCCTGGTAAGATGCTCTGAACTGGTGCTGCTTCTGTCTCAAGTCCAGTTGCAATAACAGTGATCGTTGCTGCATCAGGAATAGACTCATCATATTTTGCACCAAAAATGATATTTGCATTATCCCCAGCAAGTTCCTGTACATAGCTTGCTGCATCATTTGCATCCATAAGGGAGATATCACCGGAAATATTGATGATAACATGAGATGCACCATTAATGGTTGTCTCAAGCAGCGGGCTGGCAACAGCCATTTTAACTGCCTCGATCGCTTTATCATCTCCGGTAGCTGCACCGATACCGATATGAGCCAGGCCTTTGTCTTTCATGACAGTCTGTACATCTGCAAAATCCAGGTTGATCA
>CAKREL010000080.1 GCA_934317205.1 uncultured Eubacterium sp. | reverse complement strand
TCACCACCCATGGCATAGATATCACTCAGGGCATTGGTTGCCGCAATTTTACCAAATGTATATGGATCTTCCACCATCGGTGGAAAAAAATCCAATGTCTGTACGATAGCAATATCATCACTGACCTGATACACTGCTGCGTCATCCTTGCTGTCATAACCGATCAGCAGGTTGGGATCCTGCGGCCCCTTAGGCAAACGTTCCAACACACGACTTAAAATGCCGGCACCTAGCTTTGCTGTGCATCCACCGCCTTTGCAAAATGTAATTTTTTCTCCCATTCTTCCGTCCCCCACATCGTTTTTTCTTTGTTACATACCATTATAGCAAATATCACTCAGTTTGAAAAAAAGATTTTTCCTATGAAAGCATTTTCTCTATTGAAAAAAATAATAAATACGATACAATAGTGCTTGGACTTTTCAAATCAATCATTTTTTAAGGAGAAAACATATGCAATTGGACATGACAAAAGGGCGACCGCTTCCGGTCATCCTTCAATTTACACTTCCGCTTATCATCGGAAATATATTTCAGCAGTTATATAATATGGTGGACACCATCATTGTCGGTCGTTATGTGGGGGCAGACGCTCTGGCAGCAGTCGGTTCCACCGGAACAATCATGTTTTTGCTCACCGGTTTTTCCCAGGGTATCACTTCCGGATTTGCCATTCTGATTTCTCAGCGATACGGTGCCCACGATGCAGATGGTGTGAAGCAGGCAGTTGCCAACGGTACCCTGCTGTCTGTTTTGTTTACGCTATTCCTGACGTGTTCCTGTCTGTTTCTGATGAAACCGCTCCTAACGATCATGAACACACCGGATAATATTTTTGCCGACGCTTATAGCTACATAATGATCATTACCGCAGGAATTGTTGCTAACATTTTTTACAACCTGTTGTCAGCCTTTCTACGGGCGGTCGGAAATAGTAAAGTTCCTTTGTTTTTCCTTGTCTTTTCCGCCTGCCTGAATGTGCTTCTGGATCTGTTTTTTATCATTCAGCTGCAGATGGGTGTGGCAGGTGCTGCATGGGCTACCAATCTGGCTCAGGCCATTTCCGCTGTTTTGTGCGCCATTTATATCTGGTGTAAGATTCCGGAGCTGAAGCCATACAGAAGTAACTGGAAAATCTCACGCACAGATACGAAAAATCAGTTGGCAGCCGGTATTCCCATGGCATTACAGTTTGCAATCACCTCTTCCGGTACTATGATCATGCAGTCTGCCATCAATCTGTTCGGTTCTACGGCAGTGGCTGCATTTACTGCTACCGGAAAACTACAAAGTCTTCTTATGCAAGGTATGATCGCTATGGGACAGACTATGGCAACATACAGCGGACAAAATTTCGGTTCCGGTGATATCAAAAGGATCAAAGCAGGTGTAAAAACAGCACTTGGCATCGCACTGGTCTATGCTCTTGTGGTGACCGCACTGATGTGTTCTCTGTTAAAACCGGCACTGCACCTGTTTTTCTCCGGAGATGTAGATATGTCAGCCATGCTCCCCTGGGCACAGACTTATGCATACATGTGCTCTATGTTCTTCATCCCGCTGAGCACGATTTTCATTTTCCGAAACACTATGCAGGGCTGCGGTTACGGCTTTCTTCCGATGATGGGCGGCGTAGCGGAGCTTCTTGCAAGACTGGTCGTTTCTATCTTTGCCATGAAAATCCTGAATTTCCGTCTGGCTTGCTTTGGCGATCCGGCAGCCTGGATTGCAGCTGCTGTATTTACCGGTATTTCCTACCTCTATGTTATGCGAAAAATTGAGCAAACTCATCCTGAGTAAATAGTATCATCCCGCATCCACTCCCATCTATTTCAAGAATGCCATTGGCATTCTTGAATTTCCTAACGTTCTTCTCATTGTTCCATCATAGTTTCAATAAAAATTCCATATCCTTTGCAGGGATCCTTTACAAAAACATGGGTTACCGCTCCAATGACTTTTCCATTTTGCAGAATCGGAGCTCCGCTCAGCCCCTGGATAATGCCACCTGTTTCCTGAATCAATTCTTCATCTGTCACTCGAAAACTGATCCCCTTGTTGGATTCCTGCGGATTGACATCTACTTTTGTAATTTCTATATCATACAGTTTTCGCTCATGATGAATAGTTGCCATAATCTGTGCCGAACCATTTTCTATCTCCTGCTTGAATCCAATATGCATTGGTTTTGCCTCTTTCAACGAGTCTGGAATACTATCTAAATTACCGAAAATTCCATTTTTTGTATTTTTTGTAATCTGACCCAGACGGTTTGTCTGGTTATAATGAATCTGTCCCACAAGCTCGCCCGGTTTTCCTTTTTCTCCCCTGATAATGCTTAAAATATTTGCCTGATAAGCAGTTCCGTCCAGTATATTTACCAAATGATCCACATCCATGTCCGTAATGCCATGTCCTAATGCCCCAAAGGTACCATGTCCGTCAATATAAGTCAGAGTCCCGATTCCAGCCAGATCATCCCGAATCCAGACACCAATCTGGTACACATCATTATCTGTATAAATGGGTGATACTTTACACTGAAATGCTTCGCCTTCCCGCATAACTGTTAACATCACTTCTGCTCCCTGGCTTTGTGCCACTATTTCCTGTAGTTCGTCCTTTGTAGTAATGGACATATTATTTGCTGCAGTGATATAATCCCCGGCTTTCAATATGTGCCCTGCAGGGCTTTCCACCGAGATACCATTTTGCTCCAGACTACAAACATCAACAACCAACACACCTTTCATCTCGATATAAATGCCGAAAGGGATCCCGCATGGAATCACATCAGTCTCCTCTACAATATGCACTGTCACATCTTTAACTGGAATCAGTCCAAACAGTCTGCACTCCATTTCATAACTGCCACTTGGCATAGTTCCGTTAGATGTCACTGTTCCATCTGTACTTTGAATCTGGCTGGTTACTGGAAGCCCTTCTGTAACATCTAACTCTTGACCATATACAATGCATACTGAACTCGGAATTTCATCCAGAATCCACATATATGCAGAAAACAACCAGATTGCCAGCATGATTCCAAAAGCTACTTTTCGCCACTTTTTATAAATGCATAAAACCTCCATCTGTTTCACACCCTTCTTTGGTAAAGTAAATATCTCTTCTCGTGCAAGCGTGCATCGTGTGCACGAAGTGCTTTTATTTGATAGGAAATTTATCGTAATTTCCTGTCAAACAAAAAAGATACCTTTTTTATAAGGTATCTCTTTCTTATCTGTTTTATGACCTATCTATCATTCTCAGACTTCTTTGTTCTGTTTTTATTATATGGACAATCTATATTTTCAAACAGGTATTATCTTACCGTCTCTGCCATTTCTTTCATTTCTTTTGCATTTTGTAAAACTGTATCCGTGATTTTTACACCGCCAAGCATTCGTGCTAGTTCGGAAATGCTCTCTTCCCGATTCAACTGTCTGATATTAGAGATTGTACTATCTGCACTGGAAGTTTTTTCAATCAAAAAATGATAATCTGCCATAGCTGCAATCTGTGGCAAATGTGTAATGCAGATGATCTGATGATTTTTTCCAGTCAGCTTAATCTTCTCTGCAACCATTTGTGCAGTTCTACCACTGATTCCACTATCGATCTCATCAAAAATCAGTGTTTCTATCTGATCATGCTCTGCAAGAACCGTTTTTAAAGCCAACATAATACGGGATAACTCACCACCGGAAGCTATTGCATCCAAGGGTTTCAACGGTTCACCCGGATTCGTAGAAATCAAAAATCTGATTTCGTCCCATCCATTGGCTGTATAATGATCCATTCTGGAAAAATCTATTTCAAATCGTACATCCAGGAAATTCATATCTTTTAATGCTTTCTGTGTCTGTTCCGATAATATTTTTGCATATTTCATTCGAATAGCTGTCACTTCCTGACATAGCTCTTTTAAAGAAACCTCTGCATTTTTTAATTTTCCCTGCAATTTCAGGCGATATTCCTCATAATGCTGCAGCTGCTCAAGTTTTTCTTCTTTAGACTGCCGCTCTTCTAATATATTTGCAATAGTTTTTCCATATTTTGACTTTAAATGATTGATGAGATTCAGACGCTCTTCAATCTGCTGGAATGCTTCTTCTGAAAAATTCAAATCTGAAACATATCCGCTTAGCTCTCTGTTAAAATCACTGAGCAGGTTTTCGATTTCTTCAATTTGTGAAGACAGGCCTTCCAACGGTTCATCATACTGTGCTACTGCATACAAAGCATGCACCGCTCTTCCAATCTGATCAGACGCATTTTCACTTCCATCCGAGCACAGTTGCTGACACGCTGCAATGGCTTCCATGATTTTTCTGCCATTGGAAAGTCTGCGGTAATCTGTTTCCAGTTCTTCATCCTCTCCAATCTTCAGCTCCGCCTGATCGATTTCATCCATTTCATATTGTAAAAAAGAAATCTCTCTGGCCTGTTGCTCCGTATCCATGGAAGCTTCCTCTAGTTCTCTTCTGCAAGCAATATACTCATCATATTCACTACTCAACGCGGTCTTTTTTTCTGACAGTGCCTGTTTTGCAAAATCATCCAGGTATTTCATATGATTTCGCTTAGCCAGAAGCGACTCATGTTCATGCTGTCCGTGTATATCAATGAGTACGGAAGCTACTCTACGCATCAAGGAGGCAGAAACTGTCTCTGAATTAATCCGGCTAACACTACGTCCGCTTGCATAAATTTTGCGGCTCATGATAATTTCCCCATTTTCCGGAAAAATATCCATAGCACGCAATGTCGCAGCCTGTGTTTCCTCTTCTACAGAAAAAATCAATTCCACCAAAGCAAATTCTGCATTTTCCCTAAGCAGGTTTTTGGATACCTTTCCTCCAAGTGCCAAATTCACCGATCCGATAATAATAGATTTTCCGGCACCAGTCTCACCAGACAGAATATTCAATCCAGGTCCAAAAGTCACTTCAGATTCTTCGATTAGTGCAAGATTTTTTACATGCAGATTCAATAACATCCTTTTCTCCTTCTACTCTCTCTGCAATGCCCGCAGCCGCTGCATCAGTGCTGCTGTATCTTCTACAGTACGCACTGCACACATGATTGTATCATCTCCAGCGATACTTCCTACGATTTCACTACAGTCCATGGCATCCAAAGCAGCTGCTACTGCCATAGCCATACCGGAAACGGTCTTTATGACCAGAATATTTTGTGCCATATCCAGAGAAATAACACCATCTTTGAATACACGGTTGTACTTCTCTTCCAAATCATTTCCAACATCATACAGAGATGTATATTTTTGCTTTCCTCCTTTGATGGCTACTTTTGTCAACTTCAACTCCCTGATATCACGAGATACTGTGGCCTGTGTCACCTTATAACCGGCTTCATTCAAACGCACACACAATTCTTCCTGTGTATCTACATCATATTTGCGAATAATTTCCAAAATTTTCGCATGTCGTTTTGCTTTCAATACTGGTACCTCCTAATGGATCTCCTGCATCTTTTTACGCAAAATCTGTAAAAAGCTCAACTGATTCAATTTCAAAATTTTTGCATGTGCATTTGCTTTTTGAATGTGGATGCTGTCACCCACTTTCATATGCACAAAACGATCACCGTCAAAGCTTACTTCCGCTTCTTCATCTTCTTCCTGACGACGTTTTGCCAGTGTCACATCAATGACTGCGTCCGATCCTACTACAATACTTTTTGCCAGTGCACTGTGAGGATTAATCGGTGTGATCAACATCAAATCTGCTTTTGGATCCACGATCGGTCCTCCCGCAGACATGCTGTAACCGGTAGAACCTGTCGGTGTCGAAATAATGATTCCATCTGCACTGTAATTTGCCAGATACTCACCATTTACCGATACAATCAGATTTACAATCTGTGGAAGACCTGATCTGTGAATGACGATATCATTTAATGCAAAAGTTGCCTTTCCTGAACCATCTTTTTGATTACTTCCTTTTATTAGCATACGTTCTTCCAATTCATAACGATCTTCAAATAATCGGTCAATTGCATCAAATACTGTGCTGCGCTCCAGCTCACACAAATACCCCAGGGTACCCATATTCACACCGATCAGTGGAATCCCGATACTTGCCATATCTCTGGCTGCACGCACCAGTGTGCCGTCGCCGCCAAGCACAATGATACAGTCTGCGTCAATATCTGAGGGCTGAAATCTACGGAGATTTCTATCATTCCATCCGGATTTTGTACTGACATAGTGCATGCATGTTCCGCCCTTTGTAATAATATAATCAGAAATAGCATTGGTGACTGCCAGATTCATATCTTTATGTTCATTTGTAATAATAAAAAACTTCTTCATATTACTTGTCAAGCTCTGCATGTGCAGCTTCTACGACTGCCACCGGATCAACGCCTTCCTCCTTTGCAACTGTATCACATTTTTGTATATGAACTAAATATTCAATATTTCCCTCTGGTCCTTTGATTGGAGAATAGGAAAGATGATGAACGGAAAATCCATGCTCTAATGCAAAATCTACAATCCGTTGCACTACCTCAAGATGTACAGATTTGTCTCTTACAACACCTTTTTTTCCAACTTTCTCACGCCCTGCCTCAAACTGCGGTTTAATCAGACACACCATCTGACCGCCATATTTCAGCAGGTTTCTGGCAGGCTCCAATATTTTGGTCAATGAGATAAATGATACATCTACAGACGCGAAATCCAGTTCATCATCAATATCTTCTGGTGTCACATATCGAATGTTTGTCTTTTCCATACAGACAACTCTTGGGTCCTGTCGCAATTTCCATGCAAACTGACCATATCCTACATCCACAGAATATACTTTGGCTGCTCCGTTCTGGAGCATACAATCTGTAAATCCACCGGTAGAAGCTCCGATATCCATACAGATATCTCCATCTAACTTAAGACCAAATTCATTCATCGCTTTTTCCAGTTTCAGACCGCCACGGCTAACGTATTTTAAAGTATTTCCGTGAATTTCAATTGGTACATTTTCATCAAAGGAAGACCCTGCTTTATCTTCTCGCTGATTATTTACAAACACATTTCCTTCCATGATCATGGCTTTTGCCTTTTCTCTGGAAGGTGCCAGATTTCTTTTTACAAGTAATACATCCAGTCTTTCTTTCATATCTGCTATCTATTTTCCTTTTCTTCCATCAGAAACTATCTGACAGCTTCCGGTGTCATCTACTTTCCGCTAATCACATTTTTGTTTCTGTTCTTCTATAACTTCTTGTAACTCTCAATAATCTTATCTGTCATACTCGCAGCATCCAGTCCAATCCGTGCATGTAACTGTGATACAGTTCCATGCTCTACAAACTGATCATTGATACCAAAATGAATCACTTTCACGTTTTCATTTGCCATACCAAGATAAGCTGCCGCCGCATAACCAAAGCCACCACGCAAAATATTTTCTTCCATAGTAACAATCATTAAATGCTTCGCTGCTGCTTTGCGTAATGCTTCTTTGTCCAACGGTTTTACAAACCGCACATTTATCAGAGAACAGTCATAACCATGCTCATGTAATAAATCATGTACTTTCACTGCTTCTTCCACCATATTACCAACGGCAAAAATTGCTATCTGACATTCTTCGTAAATCCATTCACTCTTTCCGTACACAATAGGTGCCCGATACTCTTTCAAGCCATCATATGCCTGTCCACGCGGATAGCGCAATGCAACCGGTCCATCCTGACGAAAAGCAAATCGCAGCATATCAGCTAACTCCCATTTATTTTTCGGAGCCAGCACCGTCATATTCGGAATCATGCCAAGGAAAGACAGGTCAAACACACCCTGATGTGTCTCCCCATCAGCACCAACCAGTCCTGCACGGTCAATTGCAAATACTACCGGCAGATTCTGCATACAGACATCATGTACAATCTGATCATATCCTCGCTGCAGGAAAGAGGAATATACCGCAAACACCGGATGCAGTCCTGCTGCTGCCAGTCCTGCTGCGAAAGTTACTGCATGTCCTTCTGCAATTCCTACGTCAAAAAAACGGGCCGGATATTCTGCCCGGAAGCGCTTAAGCCCTGTTCCATCAGCCATAGCTGCTGTAATAGCGACCACTGAATCATCTTTTGCTGCAATCTTACAGATTACAGAGGAAAATACATCCGTATAATTTGGTTTATCTTTTTTCACCAACGGCTGCCCACTCGAAATATCAAAAGGACCTGTACCATGGAAACGATCCGGATGCTCCTCCGCCGGTTTATATCCGCGGCCTTTTTCCGTCTGAACATGAACAACCACTGCACCATTCACTTTTTTCGCTTCTCGTAAGATTCGCACCATATCTGTCAGATTATGTCCATCCACAGGTCCAAGATAAGTGATTCCCATGTTTTCGAAAAGCATCCCCGGAATCAACAGCTGCTTTAAACTGCTCTTTGTTTTTCGGATTCTGCGTACTACACGCTCTCCATATGGCAGACGTTCCAATGAACTGTGTACTCCGGATTTAAATTCCTGATACGCCTCTGCAGTACGCAAAGAAGCAAGATGCTGTGATAATCCACCGACATTTTCCGAAATAGACATTTTATTATCGTTTAATACAATGATCATGTTTGTATGAAGTTCAGCTGCGTTGTTTAATGCTTCGAAAGCTGGCCCGCCAGTAAGTGCACCATCTCCGATCACAGATACTACATGATAATCCTCTCCCATCAGATCCCGGGCTCTCGCATAGCCGATTCCTGCTGAAATAGAAGTAGAACTATGACCGGTATCAAATGCATCACAGTCACTCTCCGACCGTTTTGGAAAACCACTCATACCATCCAACTGGCGTAAATTTTCAAATTTCTGTTTTCTCCCCGTCAGGATTTTGTGCGTATATGCCTGATGTCCTACATCCCAGATCAGCTTATCTTCTGGAAAATTCAACACCAGATGCAAAGCCATTGTAAGTTCTACTACACCTAAATTTGATGCCAGATGTCCGCCGGTTTTTGAAATATGCTCTATCAGAAACTGACGAATTTCTCCGGGCAGCTCTTCTAGCTGCGCCTCGCTTAAATATTTTATATCATTTGCCTGATTAATTCGGTCAAGTACTGCCATTTTTATCCCCTATTTTGTTCTGTGAATTAAATATCTGATCAATTCATTCAAGAATACATTTTTCTCTGAAAGCGATGCTACTCCCTCTAATGCACGCTCAGATATTTCTTCTACATCTTTCTCAGCCTGTGAAAGTCCACGGATAGTTACATATGTTGTTTTGTGATTTTTTTCATCACTTCCGATTGGTTTACCAAGTGTCTGAATGTCGCTGGTCACATCCAGGATATCATCCTGTATCTGAAATGCCAGTCCAACATCCTTTGCTACCTGCAAAATCACCTGCTGCTCTTCTGCAGAAGCTCCTGCAAGCACAGCTCCAATTAACATAGAAGCCTCAATCAATGCCCCAGTCTTCAGATCATAGATAAAATCCAGTTTTTCCCGCTCCAATGTCTGTCCTTCAGATTCCACATCTACCACCTGACCGCCAAGCATCCCATAGATACCTGCTTTCTGTGCCAGAATCTGAACTGCTCTGGCTACGGATGGATTTCCAACCTCCTGCATCAGCCCTTTGCACGCGGTCTCAAATGCAAAATTCAGTAATGCATCTCCTGCCAGGATTCCCATAGCTTCTCCAAAAACGACATGTGTTGTTTTTCTTCCACGGCGATAATCATCATTGTCCATCGCCGGAAGATCATCGTGAATCAGGGAATAGGTATGGATCATCTCAATTGCTGCCATAAAAGGCTCGATGATATCCGAAGAGCCACCAAATAGGCGATACGTCTCCTGCATTAGCATCGGACGCAAACGTTTTCCACCTGCCAGAAAGCTGTAATTCATTGCTTCCATCACGGTTTTTTGATAACCGGTCTCCTCCGGCAGATATTTTTTTATAATTTTCTCTACCTGGCTGGTACGTTCTGCAATTTCTCTCTTAATATCCATCATCCACACCTCTCTTATTCAAAAGGAACTTCTGTTCCATCTTCTGCAATCTGGAGCATTTTCTTCTCTACTGTATCCAGTTTCTGATTGCAGCCCTGTATTTTTTTCATTCCCTGCTCATACAATGCAAAAGCATGCTCCAGGGAAAGTTCTGGATCTTCCATATGTTCGAGGATCGTATCCAGTTGTTCAAACATTTC
>CAKREL010000079.1 GCA_934317205.1 uncultured Eubacterium sp. | reverse complement strand
TAGCGGCTTCGCCGCCAGAACAAACAATTACAAACTGATGTCAAGCAATTATGAATCTGTACAATACGTTTTTTAAATTACCCTAAACAAGAATTTATTGTGTCACAACCGGCTGTTGTCCATCAGCCGGCTGGGCCTGTGTCTGATCTGCAGCATTCGGATCGGTACTCTGGGCTGCAGCATCTGTCTGAGCATCCGTTGCAGTAGTATCTGTTGGCTGGGTAGCAGCGTCGGTAGCGGCATCTCCCTGCCCATTAGTGGCATCAGTGCTTGTGGCATCAGTTGAAGTATCTGTGTTATCAGCTTGCTCACTTGCAATATATTCAGTAATATTTGCATGAGACAATGTCTTATTATCAGTAATATAGATAGCGGCACTTAATGTCGTTTTACTGGATGGAACTTCGACTTTCTGAGTGTCGGATTCTCCATGTGTTGTATAAACCGTGATGCTGTCATAGCTGTCAGATATTTTGTACAAAACATCTGATTTTGCAATCTCGTCACCGGATGCATCTGTAACGGTGCAGCGAAGTTCCGTATTTCCAGGAATCGTACACATTTCCAGATTGCCATTTTCATCGGTAGTGCCTTCAAATAATTCTTCGTTTCCGTCATAGATTGTAATCGTTGCGCCGGCGAGTTTCTGACCGTCGGAGCCATACCATCGTGTGTAAAGCTGCAGATCACCGTCTGTCAGCGTTTCTTTTTCAACAGAAAGTTCTGCACCTGTACTCAGCTGTGGACTTTGATTTGGAAGTTCAAAACTGCAGCCGTTTAATAAAAAGGCACTGCTGATTGTAAGAGCTGCGATCAGTGCCGCATATTTTTTCTTTTTCATGAGTTAAAACCTCTTTTCTTATACTATTTGCCTAATTACTTATAGAATGATACAAAAATGTGAATATTTCAAGAAAATTTTATGAAAAAAAGAAAAATATTGATTTTTATTTCTTCCATACCTATAATAAAGTAGATTATTTATATGATAAGAACGATAATGGAGGATATATGAAAAGCAAAACAGCAGTTAAGAATAAACTGGCAGGTTCTTGTCTGGCACTGTGCCTGACAGGTGCACTGACTTGGAATATTTGCGGAGTAACCGCTTTGGCGGCACCTTCTGCCGGCACCGCCATCAATGATAATACGGTTGTACGTGAGGCAATTAAAGGAAATGCAGTAGGATCACTTTCAGCAAATCAGAAAGTGCAGATTCGAGGAGAGCAGAAGTCAGATGACGGATATACCTGGTATGAGGTTTCTTTTGAATGGAATGGACAGGAGACAGACGGATGGGTAAGAAGTGACCTGATCTCATCCGGGACAGGAGCAGCTGCAGACACGGCAGATGGAGACGATGCAGATGCGAATCATGATGATGAGGCAGTGCCAATCAGTCTGGCAGATGAGTCACAGGGAGTGGCTGATGGTTTCCAGATCAATGGTGTGACGTATGAAATTGCAGACAGTTTTCCAACGAATCAGATTCCATCCGGGTTTTTAGCGACAACGATTACATATGCAGGAGAAGAAGTACCGGCTGCACAGATGGAAAATGATGGACAGGTATTTTTGTTATATCTGCAAAATGTTGCAGATACACAGCAGAAAGGGATATTTGTATATGATGCAGAGCGTGATGAGGCAATTCCATTTGTAAGTATTGCGCAGCAGGATTCTTTTGTAGTAGTAACGAATGTACCGACTGCTGAGGCAGAGCGGGTTTCCGATCGATATCAGGCTACACAGTGTACCTTTGAAAATGGAAGCATTATGGCTTATCAGGTCTCTGATGCAGATGATATGGTAGCAGCAGATGTATCTGCTTCTGAATTTTATTATGTATATGGTACTTCCGGCAATGGACAGAGTGGCTGGTATGTATATGATTCTGTAAATCAGACATTGCAGCGCAGCATGACAAATATGCAGTATAATGACAGCGCAGTACAGGACAACGTGACAGACAAAAAAACTGTGTCTGGATTTGATATGGACAGTATGATGCGAATGCTGACTGCCGGTGTTGGAATTGTGGCATTGTTACTGCTCATCCTTCTAATTGCAATGTCAGTACGCTATCATCGTTTGCGCAGATATCTGGACAATGAGGTTGGCTCAGATGATCCGGATTATGATGAGGAACCGACAAAGACATTTGAAGTAGAATTAAAAGGAAGTAAAGTGGATGTCCTGGATCTGGACAGTGAGATCGAAAAGAACGTTGTCAAGAAGCCAGAGGTGAAAAAAGAAAAAGCGCAGAGTAATGACGAGCAAAAAACTCCGGCAAAGAAGGAGAAAAAGCAGGAAAAAGAAACTGTTGTAAAGGTGGAACAGCCAGAAAAAATGCACAGTGAGCAGCAACCGGAAAAGGACAAAATGACAGAAATCCCGAAAGTATTAAAAACGGAAGAACCGGTCGAGACAGCAGAAGAAATCGAAGCAGAAATCAATCTGGATACGCCGGAAACAAAGGAAAGCGATCCGGATACCGAAAAGCTGGTTGCTGATTTGAAAAAAATGATCCAGGAAGTAGAAAACTCATCCACAGAAGAAAAAAATCCGGAAGAAGCATTTATTGATAACGGGAAAGATAGAGATAAAACCGTTGAAAAGCCAAAAAAGAAAGATAAAAAGGCAAAGAAAGACTCCTGGGATGATATCGAATTCCTGTAAAATATTCCTGTAAAATACAGTTACGAAAAATTGCAGATATCGGATAAAAAATCCGGTATCTGCATTTTTTATTGACAGAAAACATAGGGTGTTATATTATCTGTATAACAGTGTCTGTTTTGAGCGTAGTATAAGTATTCCTTCGCTTCAAGTGTGTAGAGCACTAAGCTGTGAGGAAAATTACAGGCAGATGTGAGGGCAGTAGCCCAGAGTGCATATGGAAGGATAGGTTCACAAATGACAATTGAAGTTGATTTTAACAGTGATGAAGCATTATATATACAGTTGAGGAATCAGATTATTTATGGGATTGCTACAAGACAGTACCATGAAGGAGATGCTCTGCCGTCTGTTCGGCAACTTGCAGAAGAGATTGGTATCAATATGCATACTGTAAATAAGGCATATTCCGTACTGCGGCAGGAAGGATTACTTCGTCTGGACAGACGCCGTGGTACTGTGATCGCACTGGATATTGACCGGTTAAAAGCGGAAGAAGAGATGCGGGACAGTCTGCGGGTTGTACTTGCCCGTGGATTCTGTAAAGGAATTACCCGTGCAGAAGTTCACGAACTCGTGGATGAGATTTTTGATGAGTACGAGTAGTAGTTGGAGGAAGTAAAATGTTTTATTATAAAGGAGTTACCAGACAGGCACGTAAAGCCTTGCGTCTGGCAGAACAGCTGGCAATGAAGGAAAATCAGGCCCGCATGGGAAGTGAGTATCTGCTGGCAGGACTTCTGCTGACAGAAGGCGGTGTCGCAGCCAAAGTGTTAGAGCAGTTATCGGTAAAACGTGACGATATTCTGGCTATGATCCATGAAATAGGATTGCCAAAGAGTCCTGAGGAGAAAACGGCAGAAGAATTTCTTACGCCGGAAAGTCAGGACATTATAGACGAAGCTTATGCAGTAGCGGAGCGTTTTGACAGCGGGGATATGGGAACCGAGCACCTGCTTTTTTCTATTATCGAGCATCGAACCAGCACGGCAGCACGGCTTCTGATCGCCCTGAACGTTAATTTTGCAAAAGTTTATACAGAAATTCTAACTGCCATGGGCAAAGAAAATATGTATTCCAGAGAGGAAAGTAAGCAGTTTCGCACTGGAAAACGTGCGGAATCAGGAAAAAATACACTGATTGACACATATACTACTGATCTGACAGCCCGTGCAGCAGATGGCGAGTTGGACCCACTGATCGGGCGCAAGGAAGAACTTCAGCGTCTGATCCAGATTTTGAGTCGCCGTGGGAAAAATAATCCATGCCTGATCGGAGAACCGGGTGTGGGAAAAACTGCCATTGTGGAAGGTCTGGCAGCCCGCATGGCTGCAGGCGCAGTTCCGGAGTATTTACAGGATAAAAGAATATTGACGCTTGATATTTCCGGTATGGTAGCAGGCACAAAATACCGCGGTGAATTCGAGGAACGTATCAAGGGGATTATGCAGGAAGTGCAGCAGGCAGGAAATGTAATCCTGTTTGTTGATGAATTGCATACGATTATTGGTGCCGGTGGCGCAGAAGGAGCACTGGATGCGTCAAATATCATGAAACCGGCATTGTCCCGTGGAATGATCCAGATCATCGGTGCCACGACCATTCAGGAATACCGTAAGCATATTGAAAAAGATGCTGCTTTGGAACGTCGTTTTCAACCGGTTACTGTGGAAGAACCGAGCGTGGAACAGACAGTGGAAATTTTACGCGGTCTGCGTCCGCAATATGAAAAGCATCATCATGTGACAATTACAGAAGAAGGGCTGCGGGCAGCCGCTGAGTTGTCACAGCGTTATATTAATGACCGCTTTTTGCCGGATAAAGCAATTGATCTGATGGATGAAGCGGCATCTAAAGCACATGTGGGGACATTAGAAAAACCGGTGCAGTTAGAGCAGATGAAAAACGAACTTTTTTTATTGGAAGAGCAACTGGAGGAAGCTGTTGTCGACGGAAATCTGGAGAAAGCAGGTGCTATCCGACAGGAAAAACTGCACAAAGAGCGTACTTATGAAGATGCACTTGGCAGATACCGCCGCAGCATGAAAAATAAAAAAATCATGATTGGCGAAAATGAAGTGGCAGATGTAGTATCTGACTGGACACATATCCCAGTGAAACGTCTGACTGAAGGCGAGGCTGCACGTTTGCAGCGTCTGGAAAAGACATTGCACAAACGTGTCATTGCTCAGGATGAGGCAATTTCTGCAGTAGCAAAAGCTGTACGCCGTGGCAGAGTCGGTCTGAAGGATCCATCCAGACCAGTAGGATCGTTTCTTTTTCTTGGACCGACAGGTGTTGGAAAAACAGAAATTTCCAAGGCACTTGCGGAGGAAGTATTTGGTCAGGAAGATGCCATGATCCGTGTGGATATGTCAGAATACATGGAAAAACACAGTGTGTCCAAAATGATTGGATCTCCTCCGGGATACGTGGGATACGAAGAGGGAGGACAGCTCAGCGAAAAAGTGCGCCGTCACCCATATTCTGTTATTTTGTTTGACGAAATTGAGAAAGCACACCCGGATGTATTTAATACGCTGCTTCAAGTGCTGGATGACGGACATATTACAGATGCGCAGGGCAGAAAAGTTGATTTCAAAAATACAATTATCATTATGACATCCAATGCAGGGGCACAGTCGATTATCGAACCAAAAAAATTGGGGTTCGCAACAGAGCAGAATGAAAAAGCAGACTACAATCGCATGAAATCCAATGTTATGGAAGAAGTGCGCCGCATTTTCAAACCGGAATTTCTGAACCGTATTGATGAAGTGATCGTATTCCATGCTTTGACGAAAGAGCATATGAAGAAAATTGTCGGAATAATGACGAAAGAACTGCAGCAGCGTTGTCAGAAGCAGTTTGGTATAGAATTGAAAATTACAGATGCAGTGCGCCAGTACATTGTGGACAAAGCATATGATCCGAAATATGGAGCACGTCCGTTACGTCGGATGATTCAGACAAAACTGGAAGATTCTCTGTCTGATGCGCTTTTGTCCGGTGAATTGAAAAAAGGTACAACGGTGACTGTACGTGTAAAAAAAGATAAAATTATATTTGAATAATAGGAATTGAAAATGGCAAAAGCAAAAAAAACAATATTTTTCTGCCAGCAATGCGGATATGAATCTGCAAAATGGATGGGACAATGTCCCGGATGCCGGGAATGGAATACTTTTGTGGAAGAACCCGCAGAAGAAAAGCACGCCGGTGTCAGTGTGGGCAGCCGAAGAAGCAGCAATGCGGCAGAACCACTTCCACTCTCCAAGGTAGAAATGACAGATCAGGAGAGGTTTACCACCGGAATTGGAGAACTGGATCGAGTACTTGGCGGCGGTATTGTACCGGCTTCTCTGGTACTCGTGGGTGGTGATCCGGGGATTGGAAAATCAACACTCCTCCTTCAGGTGTGCAAAAATCTGGCAGATGCGCATCATAGTGTATTATATATATCAGGTGAGGAATCTCCGCAGCAGATCAAAATCCGCGCGGAGCGGATCGGAACATTCACAGATTCTCTGGAATTATTCTGTGAGACAAATTTATCAGACATTGCATCTGTACTGCGCAAAAAAAAACCACGGGTAGTTATCATTGATTCTATTCAGACGATGTACAGTGAGGATGTCAACTCAGCACCGGGCAGTGTTTCTCAGGTGCGCCAGGCAACAGCATTATTGCTGCAGCTGGCAAAATCACTTGGAATCACAATCTTTATCGTGGGACATGTAACGAAAGAAGGTGTCGTAGCAGGTCCGCGTGTGCTGGAACATATGGTGGATACCGTGCTTTATTTTGAAGGAGACCGCCATGCGGCTTATCGAATTTTGCGAGGTGTCAAAAATCGTTTCGGCTCCACAAATGAGATTGGTGTATTTGAAATGCAGCAGGTGGGACTGGTAGAGGTGAAAAATCCGTCCGAATATATGCTAAATGGTCGACCGGAGGGAGCTTCTGGATCTATTGTGACCTGTTCGATTGAGGGGACGCGGCCTATTCTTCTGGAAATTCAGGCACTTGTGTGCAAAACCGGATTTGGTCTGCCACGCAGAACAGCGGCAGGTGCAGACCTGAATAGAGTAAACCTGCTTATGGCAGTACTGGAAAAGAGAGCGGGAATTCCACTTTCTTCCTGCGACGCATATGTAAATATCGCAGGTGGTATCCGCATGAATGAACCGGCTATCGACCTGGGGATTGTATTGGCTATCGTCTCCAGTTACCGGGAACTTGCCATATCCGATCAGACCATCTGTTTTGGTGAAGTGGGATTAAGCGGTGAAGTCCGGGCAGTTAATATGGCAAAACAGCGGGTGCAAGAAGCAAAAAAACTTGGCTTCAAAACTTGTATCCTGCCGAAAGTGTCCCTGACCGATGAAGTACGTACCGATGGCATCAGATTGATTGGTGTCTCAAATGTAAGAGAAGCTATTTCCAGCATTTCATAAGTAATGTATCAGGAGCAATCTATTCCTGCATATTTGTGCGAGTACGAATGTAATTTATACTTTTAAATCATATTATAAAGTTCAAAATGAAAACGAAGAGTCCTGCTTTTGCCAGGGCTCTTCACTTTCATTTGATAGGAAATTTTTCAAAATCAGAGAAAAAAGTACAAAAAGAATACATATCGGCATGTTACAATAAATACAACGAAGAAGAAAACAAGTGAATTTGGGGGAGTTTTGGAATGAAACATATTTTACTGGCAGAAGACAACGACAATTTACGGGAATTAATCACAGATTTTCTGTCGGAACATGGTTTTGAAGTAGATGCTACAGCAGATGGGGAAGCAGCCTGGGAAGCAGTACAGACCAAAAGCTACCAGTTGATACTGTTGGATGTTATGATGCCGGGGATGGATGGCTTCACACTTTGCAAAAAAATCAGAGAACGTGAATCTGTACCTGTACTTTTTATGACTGCACGCATTCTTGAGGAAGACCAGCTGCATGGATATGAACTTGGTGCAGATGATTATATATTGAAACCATTTTCATTAAAGGTGCTTCTGGCAAAATGCAGGGCTGTACTGGAACGCTATCAGCAGGGCATGCCAAAAGAACAGAAGGAAGGACTAGTGCTCGATGAAGAGCGGCAACAATTTTTGTGCGGTGGAAGTCCGGTGAAATTACAGTCATTAGATTTCCGTCTGTTATCCTATTTTTACCAGAATCCGAACCGTATTTTGACAAGAGAGCAGATTATTTTGAAACTCTGGGGCTACGAGTATGATGGAAATGACAGATCAGTAGATACGCATGTGAAAAATTTGCGCAAGGCATTAGGTGATTGTGGTCATTGTATCCGGACAATTGTAAAAAAAGGATATGTGTTTGAAAGAAACAAAAAGGCAGAAAACTTGACAGGAGAAGAGCAGGAGGGGTGAAGTTGAAAAAAATTAAAAATCTGTGGGGAGACCGAAGAAAAATATGGAGAGAGTATAAAACGGCATTTGTGATAGAAATCATATTTTTGTGTGTGGCAATTACAGCCACTGGGCTTTTGATCCGAATGTCACAGAAAGGTTGGGAGGAAAAACTGGAACTGATGACAAAAAATGTGCAAAATCTGGTAGAATCCAATTTAGATACCAGAAAAGCGGAAACGAGCACACAATTAAAGAATAATGTTTTTATAGATTTAAAAAGTATTTTACCGGACACAGGAAATCCACAATGGGACAGTCAGTTTGGATTAAAATTACAATTTCTTGGAGAGTCAGATGAAGTCATATGTGGATTGGAGAATACAGAAGTAGGTTGTATCTGGACATCATATGATCAGGAAACAAAAAAATTAAAGAAAGAATGGATTTCACTGAAGAAGTGTATTGAAAAATCAGAATTAAGCGAAAATGGTGGAATGAACAGTTTTCAAGAATTTTATCGGAAGCAGAACGGACAGATAAGACTCAAAAAACTGAAAGGTTATTATAATGGAAATACGTTTAATGTCAGTGAAGTACAATTCCAGAGCGTTCTAGATAAAAATGTAGTGTGGAATACACCGATAGCAAGTTCAAATTATAAATCAATCGTATGTCGTGTGGCAAATTTAGCAGATATTTCAGAAGTTGAACTGGAAGAAGCCGCATTGGAGCAGGGAGGGATGGAATTATTTGTCTATCTGCCTGCACAAAACGTACAATATGCTCTGGAAAGTCAACCAACGAAGCTGCAAAATCATGCAGAAGGCAGAATCAGCGGATATAATCTGACATCGTATCAGATTGGAATATATGCCGATACATTTTATCTGGCAACACATGACGGAAATTTGAAAAATTTCACATTACCTATCTGGCTGATCGGTCAGGCGCTTGCAGTTCTGCTTATTATTGTATATTTGTATTTGCATAAGAAAAGAAAGGAGTTGGTCAGTTTAAGAAATACATTTATCAATGCCATGGCTCATGAGATGAAGACACCGGCAGCGGTGATCAAAAACAGCGCAGAATGTCTGGAGGATGGAATTCATCCGGAAAAACAGACTGAATATATAGGTATGATACAGAAGGAAGCAGATCATATGAATCAGCTCCTGATGTCAATGTTGACATATACAAGGCTCAGTGATTCTTCCTATGATCTGCATATGGAAAAATGTTCTCTGCAAAAAATGATGGAATCATGCTGTGATCATTATAAAGAACAGATTGAAAAAAAGAGTATTCAGGTTATTTGGGATGTTATGGAGGAAGAAAATGCTATCTGTGATAAGAAAATGCTTTCCATGGTAATGGATAATTTTCTTTCAAATGCAGTACGTTTTTGTACATCTGGCGGAGTCATCCGACTGTCTGTCAGCAAGAATTATGTCAGTGTATATAATGATGGAATACAAATTCCGGAGAACCGGAAAAAAGAAATCTGGACACCGATGTATCTTATGGATGATTCCAGAACTAAAACAGGAACAACTTCTGGCATGGGACTGGCAATCAGTGCAATTATTTTAAAAGCACATCAGGCAGAATACGGTGTTGAAAATATAGAAGGAGGAGTGAAATTTTATTTCAAGTTAAAATAATTTGGGTGTTAAAAAGAAAGACAATTCTGTGAAAAAAACAGGAATTGTCTTTCTTTGGTAAAACGGTGAAAAACAGTTGACTTTTGAAATTTAGAGTGGTACTATTAGCAAGCTGTCGCTGATGTGACAGACTGATAAGAAAAACATTTAAACGGCATGGAATGCGTCTGATTTTAATGTAAAACTTCTGTCAGAAAAAAGTAAAAAAAGTTGTTGACATAAATTGACAAATATGTTAACCTTAATGGGCTGTTGAAAGACAGAAAACACAACAACTTAAAAGAAAAATAAAAAAGTTGTTGACAGGCACTTGAAAATCTGATAAGATATAAAAGTTGCTAAACAACAGCAAGACACAAAGAACTTTGATAACTGAACAGTGAAATAACCTTGAAAGATTCATTGAGAATAGCGAAGCAATTCGCGATTTAAATGAGTTCGAGAGAACAGCAGAGACGAAAGTCAAAGCAACCTAAAACAGTAACG
>CAKREL010000078.1 GCA_934317205.1 uncultured Eubacterium sp. | reverse complement strand
GTTTATTTGCTATGCCCGCCTTTGTGCGGGCTACTTTTATATCAAGAGTTCTCCAAAGGAGAACTTTCCTATAAAGTGAAAAAGGCATCCTAAAAAACGGATGCCTTTTCTTATCGCCTTAGTTTAATTTCCTATTTTGCTACGATATTGATAATTCTGCCCGGAACATAAATTTCTTTGATCACATTTCCTGTCAGCTTATCACCGAGTGCTTCCTTACCTGCTGCGATTGCATCTTCTTTGCTTACATCAGCCGGAAGTGTAACCACGCACTTTGTCTTTCCATTAATCTGAACAGCAAGCTCCTTCTCGTCATCTTTCATGGCATTCTCATCGTAAGCCGGCCATGTCTCATGAAATACAGAATCTTCATGGCCAAGCTGACTCCACAATTCCTCGCTGATATGTGGTGCAAACGGTGCCATCAGAATGACAAAGGTTTCTAATGTTTTCTTGTCTACACCGCCTTTTTTAGCCATATCTATGAGTTTGTTGTTGTACTCCATAAATCCGGAAATAACAGTATTCAGACTAAAGCTCTCCAGACGTGTGGTAATATCGTAAACCAGTTTGTTACGAACTTTTACCAACTCTTTTGTCTCTTTGACATCAGCATCTTTGTTATCCAGGATCAGTTTCCAGAAACGTGTGATGAAACGGTATACACCATCGATTCCTCTGTCATCCCATTCAGAATCCAACTCTGGCGGTCCTACAAACAGTTCGTAAAGTCGCAGAGAATCACAGCCGTAATCGCGCACCAGATCATCCGGTGAAATTACATTTCCTTTTGATTTACTCATCTTGATACCATTTTTACCAGTAATCATACCCTGGTTAAACAGTTTGTGGAACGGCTCATCAAAGTCAATCACACCGATGTCACACAGGAATTTTGTATAGAATCGTGAGTAAAGCAAATGCAACACTGCATGTTCAACACCGCCGATATACATATCAACCGGAAGATATTTATCTGCTTTTTCTCTGGAAACTAATTCTTTATCATTTTTATTATCTACATAACGAAGGAAATACCAGGAAGATCCTGCCCACTGCGGCATCGTATTTGTCTCACGTTTAGCAGGTTTTCCACAACACGGGCAAGTTGTATTTACCCAGTCTGTGATATCTGCCAGCGGAGATTCACCTGTGCCTGTCGGCTGATAGGACTCAACCTCCGGCAACAGCAATGGAAGCTCTTCTTCCGGAACCGGAACAGGTCCGCAATCTGGACAATGAACGATTGGAATCGGCTCTCCCCAGTAACGTTGGCGTGAAAATACCCAGTCTCTCAGTTTATAGTTTGTGGTAGCTTTGCCAATGCCTCTTTCCTCGATAATATGCGGAGCTTCTTTCTTCAGTACAGAAGATTCCATTCCATTCCATTCACCGGAGTTGATCATGGTTCCTTTTGCTTCGGTATAAGCTTCTGTCATATTTTCGATTTCTTTACCATCTTTTGCAATAACCTGAATGATTGGAATGTTGAATTTGGTTGCAAACTCGAAATCACGATCATCATGAGCCGGTACACACATAATTGCACCTGTACCATAATCAGCCAGTACATAATCAGACAACCAGATTGGTACTTTTGCACCGTTGATCGGGTTGATTGCATAACTTCCTGTAAATACACCTGTTTTTTCTTTATCCTGCAGGCGGTCTACAGAAGATTTCAATGAAGACTGGTAAATATAGTCTTCTACCTCTGTTCTTGTATCATCATTTGCAAGCTCTTTTGCCATTGCATGCTCTGGAGCCAGAACAAGAAATGTTGCACCATGCAAAGTATCTGGTCTTGTTGTATATACAGTGATTTCTTTATCGGTATCCTCAACTTTGAAGTTAACTTCTGCTCCATGGCTCTTTCCGATCCAATCGGTCTGCATCTTTTTAACTTTCTCCGGCCAGTCAAGCTTGTCAAGATCATCTAACAAACGGTCTGCATATGCTGTAATCTTTAACATCCACTGATTCAGGTTTTTCTTGGTAACATCAGCGCCACAACGCTCGCATTTACCGTTTACAACTTCCTCATTTGCAAGACCAGTCTTGCAGGACGGGCACCAGTTGATCGGCATCTCTTTCTGATAAGCAAGGCCAGCCTTGAACATTTTTACAAAAATCCACTGTGTCCATTTATAAAAATTCGGATCAGTTGTGTTTACTTCCATATCCCAGTCATATACAGCAGCAATTTCTTTAATCTGACGTTTGATATTTGCAATATTCTCTGCTGTGGATTTTTCCGGATGCACACCCATCTTGATTGCGTAGTTCTCAGCCGGAAGTCCAAATGCATCCCATCCCATCGGATGGATCAGATAATATCCGTTCAGCATTTTATATCTGCTCCATACATCGGAGATAACGTATCCTCTCCAGTGTCCTACATGCAAACCATTACCTGACGGGTATGGAAACATATCCAGGCAGTAATATTTCGGTTTCTTCCCATCATTTACATTAACTGGGTGCTCTTCCCAGATTTTGCGCCATTTCTGTTCAATCTCTCTGTGATTGTACGGTACAGCCATTTTCATTCCTCCTAACAGATTGTCCTCTTTCTCTTTCGTGGACATAGTCTGTAGAAATTTTAACACAACCACTGCATTTGTCAAGGTTTCGTCAAACGATTGTTCAGCTATATCTTGTAAAAAAGGAAACATTTTCCTTGCAAGCGATCATTAGCAGACAAGGCAAAATGTTTCCTTTTTTCTCATATATTAAATTTTACTCGGTTCTTGCTGCCACTTCTTTCTCCTGCACATCAGACGGTGCCTGCTCGTAGCGTGCGAACTCATATTCATAAGTTCCACTTCCGCCAGTCATGGAACGAAGGTCAGTATTATAACCAAACAGAGAAGACATCGGTACATCTGCTATAATCTCCTGCTTACCACCATCTACCGGATTCATTCCAAGTACACGACCACGGCGTTTATTTAAATCTCCCATAATGTCACCGGTATATTTGTCCGGTACTAATACTTTAACTGAAGCAATTGGCTCTAATAAAATTGGGGATGCATCCATAAATCCTTTTTTAAATGCCTGGATTGCTGCAGTCTTGAATGCCATCTCAGAAGAATCTACCGGATGGTAAGATCCATCATATAACACAGCTTTTACACCAACTACCGGATAACCTGCCAACGGTCCACGCTCTACAGATTCCTGAATACCTTTTTCTACAGCTGGGAAATAGTTTTTCGGAACTGCTCCGCCTACTACAATCTGGTCAAACTCATATGCTTCTTCCAAATTACCAGATGGTTCAAATGTCATCTTGACATGACCATACTGACCATGTCCGCCGGACTGTTTTTTGTATTTATATTCCACATCTGCTTTCTTGCGGATAGTCTCACGGAATGCAACCTTTGGCTGCTCTAATGTAATCTCAACTTTATATTTCTCTTTTAATTTACTTACAACTACGTCCAACTGCTGGTCACCAATCGCATATAAGAGAGACTGGTGGTTCTCGCTATCATTTACCGCCTTCAGTGTCAGGTCTTCCTGCATCATTTTCTGAAGAGCCTGGGAAACCTTATCCACATCTGCTTTGTTTACCGGTTTGTAACTCATATATGTATATGGTTTAGATACAGCTGTCTTAATAAAAGTAAGAGGTGTAGATTTTGTGGACAGTGTGTCCGTTGTCATTACTTTATTTAATTTTGCAAGTGCACCGATATCACCGGCATGAAGCTCCGGTACTTCTTCTGGTTTATTGCCGCGCAATACATATAATTTACCAATCTTGTCATCCATTCCGTGCTCTTCATTGTACATCACATCATCTGTCTTGATAACACCGGATGTAACCTTGATCAGAGAATATTTTCCGATAAATGGATCTACGATTGTTTTGAAAATATATGCGCTCTTTGCTTTTGCGAAGTTAAAGTCTGCATCATATACTTCATTTGTCTTAACATTGATAGCTTTGCATTGTTTTTTCTCCGGGCTTGGTAAATATTTTACAATATCATCCAGTAAAGTATAAATACCTTTTGCCATTGTGCCAGAAGCCATTGAAATAGGAACCATCGTTCCATCACATACGTTAGTATGCAATACCTGACGGATCTCGTTCTCAGAGAATGTATCTCCTGAAAAATAACGATCCATATATTCTTCACTCGTCTCTGCCACAGACTCTAATAAGGCTTCACGGCAAATCTCAAGGTTTTCAAAAGAATAGTCCGGAACATCTGTCTTGTCTACAGTTCCGTCCTCTTTCCAACGTTTTGCCTTCATCTGAATGACATTGACATAGCCGACAAACTGTCCATTCTCTCGAATCGGTAAGTGCAACGGAGCAATTTTCTTTCCATATAATTCCTGCAGATCTACCACCACTTGACGGAAACTTGCATTATCATCATCCATATTAGTAACCCAGATCATACGCGGAAGATTGTATTTTTCACAGATTTCCCATGCTTTCTGTGTACCAACTTCCACACCGGCTTTACCATTTACTACAATAATAGCTGCATCAGCTGCAGCTGCTGCCTCTTCTACTTCACCGACAAAATCGAAAAAACCTGGTGTATCCAGCAAATTAATCTTCGTCTCTCTCCATTCGATCGGGACTACAGAAGTGCTGATAGAAAAACCACGTTTGATTTCTTCTTTATCATAATCACTTATGGTATTGCCATCTGAGACATTCCCCATACGATTGGTAAGTCCGGACAGATAAGCCATCGCTTCAACCATTGTCGTCTTTCCGGATCCCCCATGTCCCAGTAAAACCACGTTGCGGATCTTGTCAGTAGTATAAACGTTCATGTCATTTCCTCCAATACATAAAAATCATGGTTATATTTTACTAAACTTTTCTCTTTTTTGCAACCTTTTTATAAAAAATGCACAAGTGTTCTCGTTATTTTCTTGCAATTAATGGATTTCACATCAATTCTCTGAACTTAAACATCTTATGGTGCATCTCTGTCAAAGACAAATTTCAAAACTGCATTCTATTATTTTATTCTTTACCTTACTTTTACGCTTTGAAGTATCTCGTTCACTTTTACACTTTAAAGTGTTGACTTTTTGGTATAAATGCGTTATCATGGCAAAAGAGTTCGCTGAGCGAACGACATTTCTTGAATGTCAATTCAAGAGTTCAAACATAGTGAATCATTTTAAACTAACGTTATGAAGGAGGGTACATTATGATTCCAGAAAAAATCGGTTTTATCGGCCTTGGACATATCGGCGGTTCTGTTGCAAAAACGATACATCGCATCTATCCGAATATTCAGATCATCGCTTATGACACCTGCCGCGCCACGCTGGATGCCGCATTATCCGAAGGCATTATTACAGAGGCATTAGACCAAGTTGGCAAAGGATTTTCCGATTGTAATTATATCTATCTGTGTGCCCCTGTTCTCGACAATGCAGATTATGTCCGTGAATTATCCGACATTCTGCATGATGACATGCTGTTGACGGATGTCGGAAGTGTCAAAACAGGCATCCATGAACAAATCCAGAAATTTCCGGATTTAGAACGACATTTTATCGGCGGTCATCCAATGTGTGGAACAGAGCACGTAGGATACGAGTATTCTACTGCTTACATGCTGGAAAATGCATACTATATTCTGACCCCAACACATTCTGTTTCACAAAAAAAGGTAGAGGAATTCGAACAGTTTATAGCATCTATCGGTGCTGTTCCACTGATCCTTGATTACAAAAAGCATGATTTTTCTGTCGGTTCCATCAGCCATCTGCCGACAGTCATTGCTTCTACACTAGTCAACCTTGTCAAAAATCTGGATGATTCTAATGAAACACTGCGTACCATTGCAGCCGGCGGTTTCAAGGATATCACCCGTGTTGCATCTTCAGATCCTACTATGTGGGAAAATATCTGTATTGCAAACCGAAATCAGATTTTAGAACTGGTCGATATTTATATCAAAGCGCTTCAAGAAACACGCAATACTATTGCAGAAAGCCATCCGGATGAGATTAAAGAATTCTTTAGTTCGGCTAAGGAATATCGTGATTCCTTTAACATCTCCCATCGTGGTCCTATCCGTCCGGTTTACCAGCTGTTCTGTGACCTGATTGATGAAGCTGGTGGTATTGCTACCATTGCTACAATTTTGGCTTCCAACAACATCAGTATTAAAAATATCGGCATCATTCACAACCGCGAATTTCAACAAGGTGTCTTACAGGTAGAGTTTTATGAGGCGGATGCCTACGATCATGCGGTAGAACTGTTACGTAAATATCATTACACCGTTTATGAAAAATAAACGCACAATTAATATCACATCAAACAATCTAAAAATGGAGCAACTGTCTGAATCAAAAATTCAAATAGCTGCTCCATCTGTTATTATTACTACTTGTCCATTATATCATTTTACAATATAATGCTTTTTTATTATTCGACAGTCTGAATGGATGCAAGTACGTTCTCACACTCTGCCTGTCCTGCCTCTGAAGGCCCTGTAATAATCATTGTTACCATACAGTCACCTTTTTCTGTAATTGCATAACACTGATATATATTATTTGACTGATATTCTGCCATCCCATCAAATGACACAAACTCTGTTTTTCCGATCATTTTTGTTCCAATCGGGTTCAGATTATATACAATTCCCTGATTCTGATAGTTCAATAACTGTTCAGAAAGTGTCTGCGCATACTGCTGTGCTGTCACATCACCAAATATAGACAAATCTTCTGTCATCATCGCAATAGCTGATCCTGTATTTGGATTGTAAATATACAGCTCATAGTTACTTACATCCTGTGAACTCTCTGTATTGCCAGTTATCTGCTGACCAGCATTTTCTACCGCATCAATTTCTTCCTGCGTTCCGATCTGCCATCCATCTGGTAATGTAAGACTCATGCCAAGCGATGTATTGGTATATACCATCCCAGCCCATTGTCCCGGCACATAAGCAGGTTCTTCTTTTTCTGCTTCCGCTGATACACTGCCATCTTCCTCCTTAGCAGATATCTCGTTTACTGTTGATGTATCTGTGTTGGCTCCTGATTGATTCTTTCCTCCGCAGGCGGCCAGAGAACAGATCATCGCTGTCATTAATAACCCCACGATAATTTTTTTCATTCTTAGTAGTTTGCCTTTCTTTCAAAATAATCTTTTTAGCTTGGTCAAAACTTCTTCTATATTCTAATGGTAAAAAGAAAAAAAGTCAAGAAATGCTTCTTTCCTGACTTTTTGTGCTCTTTTTATATGTCACAATTTACACACACGCTTCACAAAGCATGCACTTTCAATCTTTTTTAACAGTCGCTCTCATCTTCCATTTTGGCAAGCAGTGCACGTACTTCGTCACGCTCTTCCTTTGATGATCCACGAATTTCAAGATAATTCTTCATTGCTTCTGCTGGTGCCATACCCCAGAATTCCACAAAATTCTGTACATCATACTTCATGTACTCTGATGACTTTACAATCGGATGATAACTGTAAATTTTGCCATTACGATCCATCCGTAAAAATTCTTTCTGCACCAGATGACTCAGATAAGTACTTACTGTCTGAGGTTTCCAGTCTTTACCATACTCTGCATTGCAGGCCTTTACTACTTCACTTAAAACCATATCGTGATCTGCGAGCCAGATAGCGCGCATCACGAGCATTTCCGCTGTTGTCAAATAATATCTGTTAGTTCTGTCAATCATGCTTTCGCCCCCTTGCGTTCGATGCTACTCTTTAAGTTATCAGTTTTCTATAATATAAATTCCTCAATCAAAATACCATTACAAGTTTTTCGAATATTGGTTATTTTATATTTGCCATTAATAATATCTTTGCATTTTAAAAAACAGGAAAGTATTACCTTTCCTGTCTTCTAATCAAAGTGCCGCTGGCCGGACTCGAACCGGCACGGAGTTACCCGCTTGATTTTGAGTCAAGTGCGTCTGCCAATTCCGCCACAGCGGCATGGTGTTCGTTTTTTACCGAACACGTTGATTATATCACACAGGTATACAAAATGCAAGATTTTTTTTTACTTTATCTATCATTATGCATTCAGATATCTCTTCACTCAAGCATGATTGAAATCTGAATACAAATGATAGATGCACTGTAATCAACTGTTTTATACTAATCCTTTTATGATATCAAAGCAATCAAAAGTTGCAAAATAATCCTTTGGTGTCTCAGCACGACGAATCAACTGTGCACTTCCATCCTCTTTCAGTAGCACTTCTGCAGACCGGAGACGACCGTTGTAATTGTATCCCATCGAATATCCGTGAGCACCTGTATCATGAATCACCAGATAATCACCCATGTCAATTTTTGGCAGCATACGATCTACCGCAAATTTATCACAATTTTCACAAAGAGATCCAACCACATCATATTTGTGATCACAAGGTGCATTCTCTTTGCCGGCAACGGTAATATGATGATATGCACCATAAATAGCCGGACGCATCAGGTTTGCTGCGCAGGCATCTACACCAATATATTCTTTATAAGTGTGCTTCTCATGAATTGCTTTTGTAACCAGACAGCCATACGGACCCATCATAAATCTTCCCATTTCTGTGAAGATAGCTACATCACCCATATCAGCCGGAACAAGAACTTCTTCATATACTTTCTTGACACCAGCACCAATAATACGGATATCATTCGAAACCTGATCAGGTTTGTATGCTATTCCAACACCGCCAGACAAATTAATAAAGCTGATCTTGATGCCAAGTTTTTCTTTAATCTCCACACATAATTCAAATAAAGTACGAGCCAGTGTCGGATAATAATCGTTTGTTACTGTATTACTTACAAGGAATGCATGGATACCAAAACGCTCTACACCTTTTTCTTTCAGAAGTTTGTATCCTTCAAACAATTGCTCTTTGGTGAATCCGTACTTTGCGTCACCAGGGTTATCCATAATACCATTGCTCAGTGTATATACTCCGCCCGGATTGTATCGAAGACTCATTGTCTTTGGAAGCTTGCCGATAATTTTTTCTAAAAATGCAATGTGAGTAAAATCATCCAGATTGATGGTTGCACCAATCTCATTTGCGTATGCAAACTCTTCGGCCGGTGTATCATTGGAAGAAAACATGATCTCCTCACCAGACATTCCGATTTCATGAGACAGCATCAATTCTGTCATAGAAGAACAGTCAGCTCCGCAACCATATTCTCTTAAGATATTTAATAAAAACGGATTTGGTGTTGCCTTTACTGCAAAATATTCACGAAATCCAGGATTCCATGCGAATGCCTCTTTGACTGCCTTTGCATTCTCACGGATTCCCTTTTCATCATACAAATGGAAAGGAGTAGGATAAGATTTTACAATCTCTTCAATCTGCTCTTTTGTAACAAATGGTTCTTTTTTCATTTTGTTTTCTCCTTGTCGTATCACTTTTTCTCTCATTTTCCATCATACACAAAAGCGTAAAAAAAAACAACCCATCGCCAGTTTTTTTTCCTGTCAACAGGTTGTTTTGTTATAGCGTCTATTCTTTTTTCGTCATCAAGGAAATGCTGACAATTCTACTTTTTAATTATCTGCCGCTCCGGTTCTCTTTAACACATAGAAACCATCATCAAAGCAGGTTACATAGATATATCCTCTGTCATCTACACAGCAATCTTCTGTCATTGCATTACGCGGACCAGGTAATCCCGGGAAGAAGGAATCTTCAGGTTTTTTGTTCGGATTTGGTGGAATAAAGTATGCGAGTTCTTTGATGTAGTAAGGATCAGATACATCATAAATACGCAATCCTGCTGCAAAATAACAACAATATACTCTGTCACCTCTCTGCTCCAGCCATGGCTTGTTGCTCATCGGCTCATGCAGGTTATGCGGTCCGAATGGTCCCTGACATCCAAGATTCATTACGTTAAAGTTTGGATATGGGAAATCTTCTGGTACTTCCGGATATGGGAACTCTGCAACCAGAGTCGGATGTGTCGGATCGCTGACATCAACCATATGAATATTATTCATAGCCTGTGCCTCTTTGATAGAACCTTCCGGGAAAAACTGGAATCTCTCTCCTTCGTTTGTAACTACACAGAAATCGCGACCCGGCAGCGGTAATGCTGTATGAGTACGTGCTCCTGCCAGATGGCTTGAGAATGCCGGCATAAATTTCAGCTGTCCTAACAGATGCGGACGTGTCACATCTGTTGCATCCAAAACATACAGGCCATCTCCGCCGTAACCACAGAACATAATTCCATCATCACGTCTAAATGGCGGTCCATGCATCCATCCTTTGTCCATGAAAGACGGAACATGTCCTGCATGATGATCGACTGTTCTGCAAGGATATCCGTCTACAAACTGATGAGGAGCCCACCAGTTACCAACCTCATGCGGATTTGTCGGATCAGA
>CAKREL010000077.1 GCA_934317205.1 uncultured Eubacterium sp. | reverse complement strand
TGGGATCTTAGCTCAGCTGGGAGAGCATCTGCCTTACAAGCAGAGGGTCACAGGTTCGAGCCCTGTAGGTCCCATTATATATGGCGAGATAGCTCAGTTGGCTAGAGCATGCGGTTCATACCCGCAGTGTCGAGGGTTCGAATCCCCCTCTCGCTACTTAAAATCTGTAGGTCAGCCTACAGGTTTTTTTGATATTATAGAAAATATTACAGTTCACATGCGTCATTCGAAAAACGCAATAGTCTTGCTAGTTTTTTGAGAGTAGCGTATAATAAAAGACACGTTTTATAAAAATAATTTAACTTGGAGTAAAGATAATATGGATCGTTATTTGGAAAATATAGAACATAAAGCGGCAGTGTTGTGTGATGCACTTCCTTATATCAGAGATTTTGTACATAAAATTATTGTGATCGAGTATGACTGTGGAGAGTGGCTTTCAGGAATGCAGGAAAAGAAGCTGATGAAAGACATTGTATTGCTGAAAAGTATTGGTGTTATTCCAATTGTAGTGCATCGTACACCAATGGGAGTGGACAAATTTCGTGAGAATAAACGAATTGCCAAATTACTTGAACTATGTGATACAAAAGCCCTTGGAATCTGTGGAGTAGATGTGGAGACTCTTCAAATGACTATTGGCAATGGTTATATCCCGGTTATTGTGCCGAATGATATTGACAATGAGATGGAATATATTGATCCAAAAGATACTGCTCTGGAAATTGCGGTAAAAATGCAGGCAGACAAGTTGATTTATCTTTCCCGCTATCCTGGTATTTATACCGACGAGACACGCAGTGACGTATATCCGCGCATTACAGCCGCAGAAGTAGAAGAACTGAAAAAGACAAGACATTTTCCGGAAGATTTTATGGATTATCTCAATCATTGCATGGATGCAGTTCATCAGGGGGTTAACAGAGCGCATATTCTGGACGGAAGAATCGAGCATGTACTTCCAATCGAATTCTTCAGTATTGATGGAGCAGGAACGGTTGTTATCCAAGATGAACAGAAACTGTATCAGCATGAGCTATAAAAAATAATTGTACCTATCAGAAAAGGGCGTGTAAAAACGATTGTTTTTACACGCCCTTTTGAACGCAGAATAAACAAGTGGCGAAAGCGGATTGCGAATGTCCGCTTTATAGTGAGAGCTTTGATTCAGACTGAGATGAAAACTATGTCATGTAACGTTCCATATATGATGCCAGAAATTCCATATGTCGTTTCCTTGCATCTTCAAATTCAGAAATCTTCTGCAGTTCAGGCAATGATTGCTGCAGATCTTCCGCTCTGGTGGATAGCAGATAAGATTTGATGATCAGTTGATCTATTTGATGACGTCTGGAATCATCTCCTGGTATGGTATTTTCGACAAGAACGGTCAGACGTTCCCGCAGACTGCGTAATAACTCAAAAAGATATTGTATTTGTTTTGTTATCCGAACCGGAAAAATATATCGGTTGGAAAGCAGGGCAATTCCTCCACCCAGAAGCGTGTAGATCAGACGTTGGCTAAGCACAATGGGGACACTGTTGTCAATGGATTGAAGAGCCAGGGCAGAACAGGTGATAAATGCAACGGTTGGACCATAGCCGTCTGCTGCATAGATTAAAAAGTTAGCTACTGTCATGATGACCACCCGGGATTCAAAATCAGGAAAAATTATAAAGAGGATAAAGCATAATATAATCCCCCACATAGTTCCGAAGACTCTTTGACGTACTCGTTGTGCAGTATGTTCCGTAAATGGAATCATCATGAAAAAAACGGAAATGACGAGCCAATAAATATTATTTGTCTGCCACAGATAAGAAAGTGCCAGGCATGGAGTCAATACGATCATCTGACGCAGGGCAAAACGAAGTCGTATATTTCGGATATCTGGTTTGTGGATGCGAAAACTCAATCGGCGGTAATCGGATGTCGGTTCAATTTCCTGGAATTGCGCTTTAAATTTCTTGAAAATATGCAATGTATTCTGGCGGTTGTCTGCTTCTTCTATGTGATCAGTCAGATAATTTAAAATCTGAAATACAAGGACAAAGCGGCAGTACCAGTTGGTTTTTCCTTTTGTACGCAAGGCAGCACGGTTGGCAGAATAGATTTCTTTACTACACTTTTGATTGATTTCGCAAAGCTTCTGGTGCAGAATAGAAGTATCTTCTGAATAGGCTGTTTCATCTGCATCTGCTGAAAGACAACCTGTTTCTTGCAATAATTTTTCGGAGATCGCAAATCCCTCAGCAATCAGTGTTTTCAGGCGGTTCTGCCCCGTATTTTTTCTGGAAATGATCCAGGCGAATAAAAATACAATTCCAAAGGAAGCAAGCAGAGCCAGCAGACGGTTCCCAAGTGCTGTCACAGTGTGCAGCGGAGCAATCTGGAAAAAAATCAGTGCCATGCCTGCAGGAAAATAATTATTTGGATTGTATTCATCAATCAGCAGATCAGCAATCCAGAAGAGTGCCACGGCATTGATCAGGATGCATAAAGGCAGGTTGATTACTGCAAGAAAAGAAAGTACAGCCATGATCATGTATATAGCAAAATTGCGAATCAGACATTGATAGTGACTGCACATATTTCGATAGCGGAGGAAAGAGAGGGTTGCAAAGGGTCCTATCATAGTATTTTCCATGCCAAAAAAGAAATAAGTCACAAAAAAAATCAATGTTGCGACAGCGGTGGGAGCAATGGCTCCCTTTATCATATTTTTCTGTTTTTCTGATAGTTTCAAAAAATCACCTCTTATTAATATTAAAAAGAAAAAAACTAGAAGTCAATGGAAATTTCAGCGGAAGTGTGGTAAACTAAAAACCAAATAGGCTCTTGCTATACGCTGGTTGATTCTGAGAAGAATATGACAATTGTGCCAGGAGCAATTATAAGAAAAGAAAAGAGGTGCATACGCAAATGAGAATCGGAATGGGTTATGATGTGCATAAACTTACAGAAGGACGGAAATTGATTCTGGGTGGTGTGCAAATTCCGCACAACTTAGGGCTTTTGGGCCATTCGGATGCTGATGTATTACTGCATGCCATTATGGATGCACTTTTAGGAGCAGCTGCCCTTGGTGATATAGGCAAGCATTTTCCTGATACGGATGAAAAATATCGTGGTATTTCCAGTTTGAAGTTACTGGAGCATGTGGGTGATCTGCTGGAGCAGGAGCATTATATTATAGAAAATATCGATGCAACAGTAATTGCCCAGAAACCGAAGCTCCGTCCATATATTGACCAGATGGAGCAAAATATTGCGGATACTCTTCATATTGCTACAAACCAGGTGAATGTCAAAGCAACTACGGAAGAACATCTTGGTTTTACAGGCCGGGAAGAAGGCATTTCAGCAAATGCAGTCTGTATGCTGTCTACGATTTATGAGAACAGTGTGGCAGTAGGTGACAGTGAAGCTGGCTGCCGTGGCTGTGGAGGATGTCAGTGAGTATGTACCTGCGCTATCTGAGGCAGGAGGAAAAGGGAAAAAGCCGTAGGCTTTATGAAATCTGTTTTCCGGAAGATACTGCAAAGTTTATAGATTATTATTATGAGGAAAAATGCCGGGACAATGAAATTATTGTGTTGGAAAATGAGGGAAAAATCTGTTCCATGATCCATGCAAATCCATTCGTGGTCGACTGTTGTGGACAGAAGGCAGCTGTGCATTATCTGGTGGCAGTAGCTACAGATCCGGCATACCGCAGACAGGGCTGTATGCGGCGTTTATTACGGAAACTGCTTCTGGAGGAAAGAGACAGAGGAGAACCATTTTCATTTTTGATGCCGGCAAATCCTGCTTATTATGAGCCTTTCGGATATCGTTACTGGAAAAGCCAGCGTGTCTGGGAACTGGACGATGGCCAGGTTGAAAAACTGCAGGATTACGTGTTGAGAAGAAATGTATGTACAGAACGAGTAGACAACAAAGAACTGGCACAGATTTCAAATCAGATTTTGGATGAAAAATTTGACCTTTACATTCCGAGAAATGCATCGTATTATGAACGAATGAGGAAAGAACAGCAGAGTGAAGGCGGAGCAGTGGTTCCGGTATATAGTGAAAACGGAAAGATGTGTGGAAGTTTCTGCTATTCTATGGAAGATGGATTTGAGATTCGGGAGCCATTATGGCAGGCAGATGTGATATTATCTGGTGAGCTTGAAGAAAAGTTATTACCAAAAGAGCAGATAAAATCTGTGATGATGGGACGGGTTTTGAATTTATCTGCCTTTGTGAAACTGCTTCATTTTTCAGATGTATACGAAGAAACAGTGCATATCAGGGATGAATTGTTACCGGAAAATAATGGCTGTTACCGGATTTATATAGATAGTACAGGTGGAACGGCAGAAAAAGTAGAACCATGCGAAAATGCCAGCGCCATGGACATAGCAATATTTGGTCAACAGATGTTTGGCAAATTAAAGATATTTGTCAATGAGTTGGTCTGACCATGGAGGTAGAAAGATGTTAAAGTTTGAAGAAATTATCAGTAAATTCCAGATTGAAGGAGAGATTACAGATGTAAAACCTCTGGGACATGGTACTGTAAACCATACCTATGAGATTGTTTGCGGCGGGGAACATTATGTACTTCAGGAGATGAATCACATTGTATTTAAGTATCCGACAGAAGTTATGAACAATCTGTTTCTTGTGACAGAATACCTCCATGATGTGATCGAACAGGAAGGCCGTGATCCACAACTGGAAGGCCTGACCTTTATCCGGACAAAATCAGGAAATCAGTTGCTACAGACAGAAAATGGGAGTTATTTCCGGCTCTATCGGATGATTTGCTGTGGAGAGGAAATGAAGAAACCGACAACGCCAGAGGAGGCTTATGAGGCAGCCAAGGCTGTTGGTGTTTTTCATCGCAGATTACGTGGGTTTGATAGTAGCCAGCTTGGTATGACAGTGCCCAAATTACATGATATGAAAAATGCGATGCGTCAGCTGTTGGATGCAGTTCGGGCGGATATTTGTTTTCGCACATCTGACTGTCAGGAGCAGATTCAATTTGTGCTGGACCGTTCGAAAAAACTCAATGAGATTCAGGAGGCAATAGAATCAAAGCAGATTCCAAAACGTGTTACTCACAACGATACCAGATACAGCAACGTGTTGATCGACAGCGAAACAAAGAAAGCAATCTGTCTGATCGATCTGGATACGGTGATGCCGGGTGCGTCTATTCTGGATTTTGGCGATGCAGTGCGTGCTGGATCAGCAACTTTTACTGAGGATGAAAAATTTGGTAATATAGAATTGGATCTCGGACTGTTTCGTGGATATGTTCAGGGATACTGCCATGAGATGGGAAGAATTCTGACAGCCAAGGAAAAAGAATTGATGGTTTATGCGGTATGGTTGATGACGATGGAGAGTGGTATTCATTTCCTGACAGATTATCTCAGCGGAGACCGGAATGTTACGAATTTTTCTGATGAACGCCAGAATCTGTATCGTGCCGTGAACCAGTTTTTCCTTGTATTGGATATCGAGGAAAAGAAAGAGCAGATGAACGAGATCGTAGCTGCTGTACTTATGAAAAAATAGCAGACGAACGCAGAGCAAGGAGAATGGTGAAGATGGATTGCGAATGTGTTCGTTATATATATTGAGAAAGGAGAGCAGGGAAACCTGCTTAAATGGAATGAAACTTTACAATACACTGACAAAACAGAAAGAAGAATTTGTCCCTTTACATGAGGGAAAAGTAAGTATGTATGTGTGCGGACCGACTGTATATAACTTTATTCATATCGGTAATGCACGCCCGATGATTGTGTTTGATACTGTCCGCAGATATATGGAATACAAAGGATATGAAGTAAATTATGTATCCAATTTTACAGATGTGGATGACAAAATCATCAAAAAAGCGATTGAGGAAGGCCGCAGTGCGGAGGAAGTATCTCAGCAGTATATTGAAGAGTGCAAAAAAGACATGCACGACATGAATGTAAAACCGGCAACGACACATCCATTGGCTACTCAGGAAATTCAGGGTATGTTGGATATGATCAGTACCTTGATTGAAAAGGGATATGCTTATGCAGCAGCGGATGGAACTGTTTACTACCGTACCAGAAAGTTTAAAGATTACGGAAAACTTTCTCATAAAAATATTGATGATCTGGAAGCTGGCCACAGAAATATTCAGGTTACAGGTGATTTGAAAGAAGATCCGTTAGATTTCGTACTCTGGAAGCCTAAAAAAGACGGTGAGCCTTATTGGGAGTCTCCATGGTGTCAGGGACGTCCGGGCTGGCATATTGAATGTTCCGTTATGTCCAAAAAATATCTGGGCGATGAGATTGATATTCATGCCGGTGGCGAGGATCTGATTTTTCCACATCATGAAAACGAGATTGCACAGAGCGAGGCAGCTAATGGTGTACCATTTGCAAAATATTGGTTGCACAATGCATTCTTAAATATTGATAACAAGAAAATGTCAAAATCGCTTGGAAACTTCTTTACTGTAAGAGAGATTGGCGAGAAATATGACCTTCAGGTTCTTCGTTTCTTTATGCTCTCGGCCCATTACAGAAGTCCTTTAAATTTCAGTGCAGATCTGATGGAAGCTGCAAAGAGTGGTCTGGAGCGTATCGTGACAGCAGCGGAAAACCTGCAGAGATTATCCGGCAGCACGAATGGTGAGCTGACAGAGGCGGAAAAAGAGCTTCTGACGCAGTCTCATGCATACCAGGACAAATTTGAAGCGGCTATGGATGATGATTTTAATACAGCAGATGCGGTATCTTCTATTTTCGAGTATGTTAAATTCTGTAATACAAATGCATCGGGAGAGAATAGCAAAGAATATATTGATGCACTGTATGCAAAATTAAAAGAATTGTGTGATGTACTTGGAATTATTGTGGAGAAAGAAGCGGAGATTCTGGATGGCGACATCGAGAAATTGATCGAGGAGCGTCAGACAGCAAGAAAAGAAAAGAATTTTGCCCGTGCTGATGAAATCCGCGATGAACTTGCCGCAATGGGAATTATTCTGAAAGATACAAGAGAAGGGGTTACATGGAAAAGAGTATAGATGCAGCAGTATTGCCGATTTTTAGTGCAATCCGTGAAACTTTTGATATCCGAAAGGGAGATATCAGAACCTATTCGCCACTGACCCTTGCTTATATCGGAGATGGCATTTATGACCTTGTGATCCGTTCCATGATCGTGGCGCAGGGCAACACAAAAGCAAGCCAGCTTCATCAGCATACCAGTCATCTGGTAAAGGCACATTCCCAGTCTGCGATGATGGAGTATCTGCTTCCGGAACTTTCCGAGGAAGAAGAAGCCGTGTACAAACGGGGACGGAATGCGAAATCTCCGACTATGGCAAAAAATGCCAGTATGAGTGATTACCGCCGGGCAACGGGATTTGAGGCTCTGATGGGATATCTGTATCTGTCAGATCGGTTTGAACGGATTTTGGAGCTTACAGTTCTGGGACTGGATGGGCTTGAAAAAGAGGAAAAGTCACATCAGCATCATTAAGGGATCAAAGATCCTGTAAAACATTGAAAAATCAGGAGAATAGGAAGATACATGAGATATGAAGAATTAACCATCGAGGGCAGAAATGCAGTTTTGGAAGCATTTCGTTCCGGCAAGACGATGGATAAAGTATTTGTGCTTGAAGGATGCCAGGATGGCCCAATCAAAACAATTTTAAGAGAAGCAAAAAAACATGGTACTATGGTAAAATTTGTTTCCAAGGACCGTTTGGATAACATGTCTGAGACAAAGAAACATCAAGGTGTGATTGCCTATGCGGCAGCCTATAATTATGCGACAGTAGAAGACATTTTATCGAAGGCTGAGGATGCCGGGGAACCGCCATTTATCTTCTTACTGGATGGCATTGAGGATCCGCATAATCTGGGGGCAATTATACGTACTGCAAATCTTGCAGGTGCACACGGTGTGATCATTCCGAAAAACCGTGCCGTTGGTTTAACCGCAACGGTAGCAAAAACTTCTGCAGGAGCGTTGAATTATACCCCGGTAGCGAAAGTTACCAATTTAAGTGCGACCATGAAAGAATTGAAAAAACAAGGACTTTGGTTTGTATGTGCCGATATGGATGGCGAAGTAATGTACCGTCAGAACCTGACCGGACCGATTGGACTGGTGATTGGAAATGAGGGTGACGGTGTCAGCAAACTGGTGCGTGAAAATTGTGATTTTACCGCGTCCATTCCTATGAAGGGGGATATTGATTCCCTGAATGCATCGGTAGCCGCAGGTGTTCTGGCTTACGAGATCGTGCGTCAGCGTCTGCAGAAATAGAAAAAAGAATGGAATTATAAGAAATGAAAAGACAGTATGATGCCTTTACGGACGAAGAATTGATCGAACAGTTACGCGCGGGAGATTCCGGTGTGATGGATTTCCTGATGGAAAAATATAAATATCTCGTCCGCAAAAAGGCAAATGCTGTCTTTTTGCTTGGCGGTGATACAGATGATCTGGTGCAGGAGGGAATGATCGGACTGTTTAAGGCGGTGCAGGATTTTGATAACAGCAAAAGCAGCTTTTTTTATTTTGCGGAGCTGTGCATCAGCAGACAGATCTACCATGCCATTGAGGCGGCAGGCAGAAAAAAACATGGTCCCCTAAATGCTTATGTTTCTCTGTCGGAGGAAGCCAAAGATTCCGATAACCTGTCCCTGGAGGAGAGCATGACGGTGCGGGAGGAAAATCCGGAACAGATTTTGATCGATCGTGAGAGTGTGGATGCATTTCTGGAAAGCATCCATACCACTTTAAGTCCCATGGAAAATAAAGTACTGGATGCTTATCTGGATGGATGGAATTACCGGCAGATCGCAGAGAAGATGGGAAAAACAGAAAAGTCCATTGACAATGCGCTGCAGAGAATCAAAACGAAAGTGCAGAAACTCAGATCCCATATCGAAAAGTAACAGGATCCAAAAACAGCTGAATGTGAGGCGGATTGAAGGTAAATAGAAAAAAGAGCGCCGTCAGGACGCATAAAAGAATGACAGCGGACAGACTTGTGACTCTTAATGGTTTCTGCAGCAGTTTTGTACTAATATAAAAAGTCAGAAAGACACTGACAAAGAAAATAGCGATATCAAGTACGGTGAAACTTTTCCCGATGATTCCGGTGTAGGTGTAGAAACTGACCGGGATAAAGGCAAGTCCGCAGAAAAGCCCAAGGGTGCGTGCGGCCAGCAGGTCACGGGAGGAAGCACCGTATTTTTTATATTCGATAATAATAAAAATAAGTATGGGGAAAAAAAGCAGTTTCATGTGCTCCCAGGTGGATTCGTTTACGGCGGAAAACAGACCGATCACAGGAGTTTGTCCGGACCATGCAAACGTGAAGTGCAGCAGTGTCCCGATGACAGACACAATAAGAAAACCGAGTTTGTTTGATTTTTTCAGGAAATCGTTGATAAACTGTACCATAAAAAATTGCCTCCATATACTGAACTGGAAAATAGTATTCTCTCCAGACAGTATATGCAGACAATTCAATTTCAGAACAAAATCTTTGAAAAATATCTGTTTATAACAGTTCCCTGTAAACCCGCAACACGTTTTTGTAACAGATTTTTTCTATCTGAGTCGGTGTCAGACCGGCTTTTTTCATTGCCTGAATGAGTTTTGGCATAACACTGCAGTCCGCAAAATCGTAATAAGGGGTGATCCCATCAAAATCGGAACCTAGGGAAACAAAATCTTCTCCACCAAGGTTTATCAAATACTTCATATGGACTACAGCCTGATCCAGATAATTCTGAGAAGCTGCTGGTTTTCCAAGGAAATCTTTACAAAAGTTGATGCCGGTGATGCCGCCACGGTCTGCCAGTTTGCGGATCATGTCATCCGTGAGGTTGCGTACAGCAGGACAGACGCTGCGGGCGTTGGAGTGACTGGCTACAAAAGGTTTTGTTGTATGGTTAAGCACATCATAAAAACCTGCATCAGACAAATGAGAGACGTCAATGATCATACCAAGTTGTTCCATTTCTGCAAGCATGGCGATACCTTGTTCTTTTAATCCGCAATCCTTACTGTTGGAGCAGGAAGAAGCATCCGCCTCAGACCTGGATAATTTTAAGTTTGGAAAACCAAGAGAATTTTCGTAATTCCAGGTCAGAGTCATCATGCGCATGCCAAGCTTGTACAAGATACGCAGATATTCTGGTTTTCCAAGGGTAATTTCACCTTCTTCTCCGGTTAAAAGTGCAGAAATTACACCCTCTGCCTGATTGGCTTTAATGTCGTTCCAGGAACGGACCGGACGAATCACATCTGCATATTTCTCTAGTTCTGTATAGAATAAATCAATTAATTCCAGTGCTTCCATGAGAGGATGCTCAACCTGGGCAAGATTAACATATACAGCAAAATTCTGTAGCAGATAGTTACTTTTTTGCATGCGAGACAACGAGAGTTGATTTTGTGGACATTCCATTCCATAAGGTTGTTTCTGCCGCTTTTTTTTGAGCATGACGGACAGTGTATCACAGTGCATATCAATGATGTTCATGTAAAAACCTCCCTGATTACTCAAAATGCTTTGTTAATAGATTTATGATAAAAACATTCTGAGATAATTGTTGTTTTAAGTTTGAATTATTTATTA
>CAKREL010000076.1 GCA_934317205.1 uncultured Eubacterium sp. | reverse complement strand
TGTCAGCGACGGAAAAATGAAACTGTTTTTGAGTTTCTCGCCGTCGGTAATCGACGTATAGCAGTTCTTTTGTATATTGTCAAGGGTGGCGTAAATAGCCAATTCCTTTCGCTTTTTCTTTTCTCTGTGTAAATCTGCGCATGTGACATAGCGGTTATTATTTCAATAAAGTATATGCATGCGTGACACGCGGTGCGTCGCGTAAATAAGGAAAATCTGGAGACGAAATCCGAGACAAGACGGTAGGGTGATTTTCGTCACCGCAGCGAGCATAGCCCGCCTCCGTGAGTGTGTCTGAGCACGCTGTTTTTGCGTGCGAGTTCGCGGAAGGAGGCGGAGATAAGCGGCGCAGCGGAGGTAGAAAATCATCCGTGTCTTTCTGGATTTCGTTTCCAGATTTTCTATTTACACAGACAAACAAGCATTTCTTAAGATTTTCATAAAATGCTCCTGTTTTCCAAATTAGGGGTGGTTCTTATCACCACAACTTGGTACAATACTATTAATAGTTACTATTTTTTCTATGACATATATTTTTTTATCAAGGAGCATTATTTTATGAAAAAGAAACACTTTGCAGCGCTGCTTTTTGCCGCCGGACTTGCTGTAACAGGCATGACTTTACCGGCTTCTGCAGCCCAGGCCAATCACTCACTGACACAGATGTCAGAAGTTCTCTCTGGATCAGACGTTTCCACCCCATCTAGTCTGGCGTCTGAGTCACAGGATACAGAAAATTCCCAGATATCCGATGTCACAAATGACACAAATGATATTTCTGAAAAGAACGATACCGGAAAAACAGATGATTTGCAGAAACCATCAGATTCTAACACTCCGGATACATCAACTGATTCTGAAAAACCGCAAAATCCGACAGATACTAAAACCGGCGTATTTTATGATGAACAGACCGATACGTGGAATATCTACAAAGAAGGTGAACTTCTCGCACCTTTTGACGGATTCCAGGAAACTGAAAAAGGCTGGATCTACATTGTAGACGGAAAATACCAGGCTGATTATACGGGTCTCGCTGAGGGCGAAGCACAGGGCGAAGAAACGCTGTGGTATGTATCCAACGGTTCTATTGATTTTACTTACAACAGCATTACAAATGACCAGACCGGATGGTATAAAATTAAAAACGGTAAATTTGATGCCGACTACACCGGTGTGTCCAATAACAGAAATGGCTGGTGGTATATCTACAATGGTAAAGTTCAGTTCAATTCCAGCGGAACGTACTCTGAAGGAGCCCGTATTTACTATATTTCCAATGGACGTGTGACAAGCAGTAATTATTACCTGCCACAGACAGTTATCAATCTGCCAAGCGGTGGCTATAATCTGTCTACGGCAAACATTGGACTGAAAGTAATAAAAGTTAATCAGGCTGTTCTTCGAAATAACAGTGAGCGTTATACCCGCGAAACAGCTAATGCAGTTTCACGTTTCCAGACCATGCATGGTCTATATCCGAGCGGTACTGTTGATCTGGCCACATGGAGAGCTATGGGCTATTCAGAATACGACTGGTACAATCTTGGCACATACCGCACACCGATCAAAGTTGTCAATGGTGCAAAACGGGATGCCCGCGTCAATGCAATGCTTACCACAGCAGCGGAATATGCAAATGCAGGAACCGCTTATAAAGTAGGATGCTCCGGCACACCGGGCAGCTATGTCGATTGTTCCGGACTGATTTATCAGTGTCTGTACTCTGCCGGCATCAATCCAGCTTCCAACATTGTAGATCATGCACTTGCCATCCACGAGTACACCTCTGCAAACCTTGCGGCAGACCAGTGGTTGGGGCTTTCTGTCGCATCTTACAATCTGCAGCGCGGTGACCTTATTTTCTATGCGAAAGATGGTCGAAACAGCGTATGCCACGTCGCAATCTATGCTGGTAACGGATGGATTTACGATTCCTGGCCTGGCAAAGGTGTTACTTATCGTACAATGAATATCCATGGATATCATGCAGTAAAATACACCCGCGTATTTTAAAAAATCCCCTGTTTCTTTCAATACATACCCTGAAAGAAACAGGGATTCTTTTTACCTCAAACAGCTGCTTTGTAACGCGGACATTCGCAATCCGCTTTCGCTACTTGCTTATTCTGCGTTCACTTTCTCTAATCCAGATACCGACTCCAATAACCAAATTCACCGGTTTTCTGTCTCGTCACCTGCTTTGTCCGAAACTCCGGAAACCCAAAAATTCCGGCCAGGAGTTGCTCCTGATTGGAAAACACACCGGGAACCCCTAAAAACCAACGCCGTTTTTCATCATCTATATAGCCAAATAAAATCATTTCATAATTAAAATAACCATGAAGCAGAAAATTGTTATTTGCCAGATATTGATACCGCTTTGGCAATATCGAAAAATCCTGTAGTTTCAATTTCACTGCGTAGACATGATCATCTTCGTCAAAGGGACAGATCAATGGATGAGCCGCTGTAAAACGATCCCATTGCTGCGCCCAGCTCATCTGTAATGGATAAGGCATTGTGACCGCTGCCTGCGTGGCATGAAGTTCACTGCCACTGCTGTTTTCTTCCTTATTTTCCCCGGTTTCCTCTCTTTTCTCAGCTTCTCTTTCCTGATTCATTTCTCTTTTTTTCGGCTCTATCGCCTGGCTATTTTGATACTCCATATTTTTTCCCATACCAGCAATATTTTGACCTGTATCTGCCCCCTCGTTCCCTGCAGCCAAATCCACGCCCTCACTCGTATCATTCCACTTTATATCCCCGGATTTATCTGTCATTCCTGAATCATTTATATCTGGTGCCTCGGTTTCGCTTTTGGGACTCCATGGTCGAAACCTTCCCCAGACTGTCACTGCATCGTCCCACTGACTTGCCACAAATTCCGCATGCTCTAATGGAATATAAATCCCTCTCATCTCTCCAATGGTATACGCACTCTCCCCAATATGATTTGCATTACAGAAAAAAATCTGCTCCGCTACACCATTTTTCGTCTGCATTGCCCCAAGCAGGACCCCCTCCGGTTCCGTCACATTCTCATTTAGTAAATATACATCCACCGATTCCTGCCGGATTCCTTTTACCTGCAGCTGGATCTTGCACTGATCCTGTCGGATTTCCACTTTTGCAAATCCACAATTTTCCAGCTTTTTTTCCTCTTCATATAAAAACAAATATGTCACAAATCTCTGATATCCGGGCACAGTTTTGCTCCCTGTATGTCTTTATATAACGTATGAATAAATTTTCTAAAAATTCCTTATAATTTTATTGACAAATCAGACTTAAGGTGTTATATTAATTTCAACAACAATAATCATTATCATTTTCAAGAGGAAATAAAATGTTAAAACACAGCAAACAACGAGATGCAATTGAACAATTTCTGGCTACCAGATACGATCACCCATCTGCAGAAACCGTATATATGAATCTGCGGGAGGAATATCCCAAAATCAGTCTGGCAACCGTTTATCGCAATCTGTCGCTGCTTGCCGAACTGGGGAATATTCAGAAGATTCCCACGGGAAACGGACCCGACCGCTTTGATGGTCGACCGGAACCTCACAACCATTTTCTTTGTGACGAATGTGGCAGCATGATAGATTTACAAATGAACAGCATTGATCATGTAGACGAGATTGCCGCCCAGACATTCGAAGGTGTGATCAAAGGACATTCCATTTTATTCTATGGCATCTGCCCGGAATGTCTGAAAAAAGACAAGATGCAATCATAACAGAACAAACCAGTTGGAGACAACTGATTTAATAAAAATGATATTTAAACTAATTTCAAGAGAAAGGAAATGAATTATTATGAAAAAATTTGTATGTACAGTATGTGGTTATGTTTATGAAGGCGAGAAAGCTCCGGAAGTATGTCCAATCTGTAAAGCTCCAGCTGAGAAATTCAAAGAGCAGACAGGTGAGAAAGTATGGGCTGCTGAGCATGTAGTAGGTGTTGCACAGGGCGTTAGCGAAGACATCCTTGCAGACTTAAGAGCAAACTTCGAGGGCGAGTGCTCTGAGGTTGGTATGTATCTGGCAATGGCAAGAGTTGCTCACAGAGAAGGATATCCGGAAATCGGATTATACTGGGAGAAAGCAGCTTACGAAGAAGCTGAGCATGCTGCAAAATTTGCTGAATTACTCGGCGAAGTTGTAACAGACAGCACAAAGAAAAACCTTGAGATGCGTGTAGATGCTGAGCACGGCGCAACAGAAGGCAAATTTGACCTTGCAAAACGTGCAAAAGCTGCAAACTTAGACGCAATCCATGATACCGTTCATGAAATGGCAAGAGACGAAGCACGTCATGGAAAAGCATTCGAAGGATTACTGAAGAGATACTTTGGCTAAGCTACAAGCCGAGCAGGATAAAAAGAAAAGCAAGTCGGGAGGGAATTTATTCACTCCCCGACTTGCTTTTCTTTTTAGACGTGTTGGGCGACAGCCCCATTTCAAGTCGAACGCACGTGAGACTTGGTGCGTGATTCTGGTCAGCGTAAGCTGACATTTTCATCTCAGAATCACTGCACATCCTCGCGGAGCGTTTATCTCAGTCGGAGATTGATCTCAGGCTGAGATGAAATAGCCCGTAAGGGCTATGAATGGCTCGGCGTAGCCTTATTTTAACTCCATCTTCACTTCCACATCATTCCCCACAGAAGTCACCTTTGCGTAGCTTCCGCAGATCAGCGGCATCGCCGGTGGAATATGTCCGATATCCAGATCCATAATGATCGGCACGTTATATTTTCCAAGGATTCCTGTCACAGCCTCATACTGATCTAACCCTAAGAATTCCTCTCCGTTACAATACGGACGGCCGATCAAAAATCCTTTCACATGTCCAAACCATCCGGCCTGTTCCATCTGCCACAGCGCCCGACGGATTCCCATGACATTCAGATCACAGGCTTCGATAAACCAGATGATTCCGTCCTCTTTATAACGCTCGGTAAATTCCTGTACTTTATCATATTTTGTACCAAGAAGCAGTGTTAGTACATCGAGGCAGCCACCAATCAGACGACCTTCCATTTTGATGTCTGTATCCGGTACTTTTTTACGGATACATGGTTCTGTCACATTATAAGGTACTAATGGATTTTCTTCATCTTTTAAGCCCTCTTTTTCATACAGATCATAACCTTTGATTGTCAGTTTGTCTCCGGTCAGCACATCAAACGCGTCCTGAATCGCCGGATGCCACGGCTCCATGCCAAAAGCTGCTGCACACGGTCCGTAGACAGATGCCACATCACAGAGTGTCGTCAGCAAAAATGTCATATTTGTATTGTCCGAATAGCCAAGATACCACTTCGGTTCTGCCTCTCTGATTTTTTCAAAATCCACATAGGGCAGATCTTCACACATCAACTCACCACCACCGCAGGAAATCAAAACGTCACTGGTATCATTACAATAATACTCCATCAGTTCCTGTCCGCACTTCTCCGGCGTGTTGCTGATACCGATACCACATCCTTCGTAACAGTTTGGTCCCAGCTCCGTGCGGTAACCTATTTTTTCAAATTTATCCAACGCGTGTCCAAAAGCTGTCTTGTACGGCTCAATGTTGCAGCCAAAGGATGGTGCTACAAAGCCGATACAGCCATTCTTTTTTAAAAATTCCGGATATCTCATATACCTGCTTTCTCCTTTATATGTTTTTGAATTTTATCTGCTAATTATTTTCTTTCATACCTATAATCGGAATACTTTTCCACCATTATACCCGATAACCAAAAATGCCGCCAGTCCAAAAGACTGACGACATAATTTACTTCTTTTTAACTGTTCCCTTCTTGAACAAAAGTAAAGCGGACATTCGCAATCCGCTTTCGCTACTTGCTCATGAACGCAGTCGCTTTGCGACCTGTCAGTGGGAGCTTTTAACTCCCACTGACATAAGCATCCCCTTACCCACCGCTTAGTGCTCTACGCACTTGAAGCGAGGGAATGCTTATTCTGCGTTCAAGAAGTATCGTGTTTGCAAAGCAAACGCTTTACTCGAGCTCAAACGCACCTGTATACAACTGATAGTATTTTCCTTTTTCTTCGATCAGCTTCTCATGACTGCCTCGCTCAATGATATGTCCCTGCTCCAGAACCATGATAACATCAGAGTTCTGTACAGTAGACAGTCTGTGGGCGATAACGAATACGGTACGGCCTTTCATCAACGCATCCATACCACGCTGTACGATAGCTTCTGTTCTCGTATCGATAGAAGAAGTTGCTTCATCAAGGATCATAACCGGCGGATCTGCAACGGCTGCACGGGCAATGGAGATCAGCTGTCTCTGTCCCTGGGACAGGCCGCTTCCGTCACCGGAAAGTACAGTGTCATAACCATTTGGCAGCATACGGATAAATCCATCTGCATTTGCCAGTTTTGCTGCTGCGATACACTCTTCATCGGTTGCATCCAGTTTACCGTAGCGGATGTTTTCCATTACGGTTCCGGTAAACAGGTTGACCTCCTGAAGTACTACACCCAGGGAACGGCGCAGGTCTGCTTTTTTGATTCGTCCGATATCCAGTCCGTCATAAGTAATCGTACCTTTCTGAATATCGTAAAAACGGTTGATCAGGTTTGTAATGGTCGTCTTACCGGCTCCGGTTGCTCCTACGAAAGCAACTTTCTGTCCCGGCTCTGCATACAATGTAATGTCATGCAAAACCGTTTTTTCCGGGACATAACCGAAATCTACATCGTGGAATTTCACATCACCACGCATCTCTACCAGCTGAACACTTCCATCTGCCTGCGGCACCTTCCATGCCCAGTGACCGGTACGTTCCACACACTCAGTCAGCGTATCTCCATCTTTCTTTGCACGAACCAGAGTGATATTTCCGTCATCTTCTTCCACTTCTTCATCCAGAAGTTCAAAGATACGCTCTGCACCGGCAATAGCCATAACAACGAAGTTTAACTGCTGGGAAACCTGACTAATCGGGTTTACAAAGCTTCTTGATAACTGCAGGAAAGATGCGATGGCACCAAGTGTCAGTACGCTGACGCCTGTCAGGCTGATGTTTGTCACGCCACTGATAGCAAGAGCTCCACCTACGATTGCTACAACAACGTAAAGGATAAATCCGATATTGTTCAGGATCGGCATCAGAATATTTGCATAAGAGTTCGCCTTTGTCGCATTGACGCAGAGTTCTCCGTTTTTCAAATCAAATCCTTCTTTTGCCTGCTCCTCATGGCAGAATACTTTGACAACCTTCTGTCCGTTGATCATCTCTTCGACATAACCGTTTACGTCACCCAGAGAAACCTGCTGCTTGATAAAGTATTTTCCGCTTCGACCAGCCACAGAACCGATTACTTTCAGAATGATAAAAACAAAAGCAACAACGATCAGCGTCAGCCAGAAACTGATACTCAGCATGGAAATAAATACGACTACAATCGTCATAACAGAATTCAGCAGCTGTGGGATACTCTGCGAGATCATCTGGCGCAATGTATCGGTATCGTTGGTATAATGACTCATGATATCGCCATGTGCGTGGGTATCAAAATACCGGATCGGCAATTTCTGCATGTGGGAAAACATCTCATCACGGATTTTTTTCAAAATACCCTGTCCGATAACAACCATAAAACGGTTGTACAGGTAAGCGGCTACTGCACCTGCAAACAGGATTATTGCAACTTTTATCAGATACTGTTTCAGACCGGTAAAATCAACCTGGGACTGTGTCAGTAATGGGGTAATATAATCATCGATCAGATCCTGGATAAATACAGCGGAGTAAGCAACCGTTGCTGCAGAAATCGCAATACAGATAACTACAAAAATGAAGCGAAGTTTATATGCGCTCAGATATCCAAGGAGACGTTTCACGGTTCCTTTTGTATCTTTTGCTGCAGACATACGTTTTTTATTATTACTGCTCATCGTCACTTCCTCCTTTCACCTGTGATTCATATACTTCACGATAAATATCGCTGCTCTTCAATAATTCTTTATGTGTGCCGTAAGCACTGATCTTGCCATCATCCATAACAATGATATGATCCGCATCCTGCACAGAAGAAACACGCTGTGCAATGATGATCTTGGTCGTATCCGGAATCTCTTCCAGGAAAGCCTTACGGATCAGCGCATCTGTCTTGGTATCTACCGCACTGGTAGAATCATCCAGAATCAGGATCTTCGGTTTCTTCAGTAATGCACGGGCGATACACAGACGCTGTTTCTGTCCGCCGGAAACATTATTTCCGCCCTGCTCGATGTAAGTATCATATTTTTGCGGGAATGTCTGGATGAAATCATCTGCCTGAGCCAGTTTACATACATGGATCAGCTCTTCATCTGTCGCTTCCTCATTACCCCAGCGCAGGTTTTCCTTAATGGTACCTGAGAATAATACATTTTTCTGAAGTACCATTGCTACGGAATCACGCAGTGTCTCAAGATCATAATTGCGCACATCCACGCCACCGACTTTGACTTCACCGGAAGTAACGTCATACAGTCGCGGGATCAGCTGTACCAGACTGGATTTGGAAGATCCGGTTCCTCCGATGATACCGATTGTCTCACCGGAATTGATCTTCAGGTTAATGTTATCAAGTACTGGTTTATCCGCTTTCTTCGCATAGAAAAATGCAACATTTTCAAACTCAATGGATCCGTCTGCAACTTCTGTCACCGGATTTTCTTTGTTCTGAATATCACTTTCCTCTGTCAGAATCTCAACAATACGCTCTGCAGAAGACCGCGCAATGATAACCATTACAAATACCATAGAAATCATCATCAGACACATCAGGATCTGAATTGCATAGGAAAACAGACTCATCAGTTCACCAGTTGTCATACCACCGGCAATCCCCGGTGTATTTCCACTGACAATGATCGCCTTAGCTCCGATCCATGCAACGGCCAATAAGCAGACATTGATGGCACACATCATTGCAGGCATATTAAATGCCAGCATTTTCTCTGCTTTTGCAAAATCCACATAGATTTTTTTTGAAATTTTTCCAAACTTCTGATTCTCATGATCCTCACGGATAAAGGATTTTACAACTCTGACTCCATGCAGGTTCTCCTGAACTACCTCATTCAAACGGTCATACGTCTTAAATACACGCTCAAAATAAGGATGCACATGCTGCGCCAGCCAGATTAGAATAAATCCAAGTACCGGAATGGTTGCCAGAAAGATCAGAGAAATCTTCACATTGATAGTAAATGACATGATCATTGCAAAAATCATCATAATCGGTGCACGGACTGCAACGCGGATGAGCATTTGATATGCATTCTGTACGTTTGTCACATCTGTGGTCAGACGGGTTACGATACTTGCCGTCGAGAACTTATCAATGTTGGAAAAAGAAAAGTTCTGGATCCGATAGTACATATCCTTTCGCAAATTCTGTGCAAGACCGCAGGATGCGATCGATGCCTGATGGCCTGCCATTGAGCCGAAGGCCAGTGAGATCATTGCAAGTACTAAAAGGATGATTCCGTATTTCCAGATAACTGACATACTTCCGGCTTCAATACCTTTGTCGATCAGACTCGCCATAACAAATGGGATCAGTACTTCCATGATAACTTCTACGGTTACATAAACAGGTGTAAGAATACTTGCCTTTTTATATTCCCGTATTGATTCCATTAACTTTTTTACAAGTTTCACGTTTTGTTTTCCTCCTGTTTCTTATTTTTTAAACCTATATTACAAAAACCATCTTTCATATTTTTCTGCATGCGGTGCATATAATCAAAGAACTGCTCCAGCTCCTGCTCGGAAAAACCTTTGGACAACGTCTGCTCCACCACACTGAAATCCTCCAGCATAAGCTCATCGATTTCTCTTCCCTTATCTGTCAGAATAAGTTTCTTCAGACGTGCATCCCAAGGTACACTCTGTCGCTCCACCATTCCCTTTTCTACCATCAGATTTACTACCTTCGATGCGGTAGAACGGGTAATCTCAAAGTTTTTCTCCAAATCTTTCTGGAAAACATCTTCGTTATTTTTTGTTTGCTCTGAAATATATCCAATGATCCAGGCATTGGCACCTGTGACACTGTCTATCTTCTTTTTATTCGGTGAATTTTCAATCCAGCGGTGGATCTGATGTGACAGAATCCGGATATCATTCCCGATGCAATCCTTTTTCATAATGCGCCTCCTTTCCAAAACACTGTTTATTATAAAGCAAAAAATGTTTGCCGTCAAACAGTTTGACAGCAAACATTTTTATGATTTTTTGATAATTTTTATTCAATTTGCTAAAAATTACTTCTTCTTTAATATTTCAAATCAACTAGTGCTATTTTTTATTTTCCTACCACAAGCCACTTTACGTTCTCCCAATCTGCCTTGCGCACACGGACAGAATACTCATACAACTCTTTGATATCCACACCTGTCGTTATTCCATGACCACGGAATCTTCGCTCTCCTGTCTGTCTATCCGTGCAAAAAGTCTGCGTCTTGTATGGAATTTTATTTTCCTCAAGTATATCGCAAATGCGATTATATTCTGTCACATCCGTCCCCGCATAAATTTCTGTTGAGTTAAATGCTGTAATCATTCTCCCCTCTCCCTTCTCATACAAAATACTATGTATTTGATATTCATGTAATTTAATGTAATTTTTGTTGCAAAATTCACACTATATTACACGAACTTTTTATCTTCTGTTACACTAATTGACCCAAATACAAAAATCCCCTATTCTCCATTAAATGAAAAACAGGGGATTCTCCTTGGGTTAAAAAATAATATCTGACTTATTTTTCAGTAATACGATTCCGGAAATCATAACCAGCAGGCCGATGATCATTGCACACACACCGGCGATGATCCCCAAAATGCCGGAATGTTTCATCTTAAAATAAATTTTCTCCATCTTTTCTCTCTCCTCAAAAAATCCAAATCTATATAATTATTATTTTACCATTAATCTATCTGTATTCCTACCGTTTTTTCTAACTGAAAAATAAATTTTTCATAAAAAAGTTCGCTTGCGAGCGATACTTCTTGAACCGCTGTTCAAGAAGACAGAATATAAAATTTGTAGAAAATGAAAAATACGAC